>JAUNIW010000005.1:1748-36197 GCA_030523245.1 Pseudomonadota bacterium | reverse complement strand
CCTGTCTGCGGCTCAACGGATTTAACCGAACCACGGCCGTTTAACCTGATGTTCAAAACACAGGTCGGTCCGGTTGAATGTGATGAAAATATTGCTTATCTGCGTCCGGAAACGGCTCAGGCCATTTTTACCCAGTTCAAAAACGTTGTGGATTCAACATCACGTAAGCTGCCATTCGGCATTGCGCAAATCGGTAAATCCTTCCGCAATGAAATTACACCGCGCAACTTTATTTTCCGTGTGCGCGAATTTGAACAAGCCGAGCTGGAATATTTTGTAGCGCCGGGTACAGATGTTTCATGGCATGAAAAATGGAAAGAAACCCGTATCCGCTGGTGGCTGGAACAAGGTTTGTGTGAGGAACACATGAACATCTACAAAACACCTGATGATGATTTGGCTCATTATGCCAAAGCCTGCTATGACATTGAATACCAATTTCCGCATGGTATGGAAGAACTGGAAGGCATAGCCAACCGCCGCGATTATGATTTGGGTAACCATACCAAAAACCAGAGTGAATTCCAACTGGAAGCACATTGCCATGTCAATCCGGATTCCACGACAAAACTTTGTGTTCAGGATGAAAACGGCAAATGGATTATTCCTTTTGTTATTGAACCGTCTATGGGAGTGGACCGCGGTGTTCTGGCTGTATTGACCGAGGCCTATACTGAAGAAGACTTAGGCGAAGGCAACAGCCGCATTGTTTTGAAACTGAAAAAACATCTGGCACCGATTAAAGTAGCAATTATCCCGCTTAAAAAGAACAACGAACAAATTATGGCCAAATGTCATGAACTGAAAAAACAGCTTATGAAATTGGGAATTGGCCGTGTCGCACTGGAAAATACGGGCAACATCGGTAAAGCTTACCGCCGTCATGATGAAGTCGGTACACCGCTTTGTCTGACCGTTGACTTTGAAACGATTGAACAGCAGCCGGAAAGCGTAACCTTGCGTGACCGTGACACCATGGAACAAATTCGCGTTAACACGGCTGATTTGGCTGATTATCTGCGCAACTACTTTTTATAATCAGTCTTACACATCTCAAAACAGGGCGGCTTACAAAATCCGCCCTGTTTTTTTGATAGAGAAACCTTAGTTCTTCCGCAATCATCAAAAACAAGTTGACAAAAAAATATAAAAATGATATAAAATAACAAATTTTAATTATTAACCCTTTAATTCTTATGCTTATGATTTTCTCTAAACTCATGGATGATTTTTACTGCATTTTGCGAAATCTTCCAAATTACGGAAAAGTTATGGCCATGGCCTCTCTGGCAACATTGTACCTTGCTATCAACCCCATGTATGAAACGCCTGTTGCCGTATACGGACAATACAATCGCGTGGTTGAAAGAAACGGCAAGCTCGACTTCACTTTGCCGCCGATGTTCGTGAAAAAATTCCCGCAGGATGCGGAATATATTAACACAGGCAGAAAGCCGCAGCCGGGAGAAGAATTTGCTATCATAAAAACGGATGAAAAAGACGGCAGTCATAAATACTACTTGTATAAACACGCCTTTGGCCATAGTCATTCTGAGTGGAAAGCAACAATTAAGGAATACCGCAAGACACAAAGCAGAAAAAAGATGACGGCTTCATTTTTATTTTCTGTAGGCATCTGTCTGGCTTCATACCCCGGATTGATTCGCCGCATGCTGAACCTTATTCCTAAAAAGTGATTTAAAGAAACGGTTATGACTCTGATTGTCTGACCGTTTTTTATTTGCCAAAAATAAACAAAAATATTGACAATAAATAATACAATGATATGATGACAACATATACTTTATTATTAACCTTTAAATTTTTGTGTTTATGTTAAGACATTTAGCGCTTTTAGCATTACCTTTTGTTTGTTTTATTCTTATGTCCTGCGCAAGCAAGGATAGTAAGAATGGTGGCTCCGACGGTTATACCCGTTCAGAACTCTTCGGTAAATCTGCCGATGTAGCCGTAAACAATTATTTGCGAAAGTTTCACTTCGCTTATAAAGCTGCAGACGGGGAAATCTATTTGGGCAGCCCCCAGTACAAACATGTAATCAGTGACATGAGCTATGCCAACACGGATGATCCTGTTGCAGACGGTGACCGTGTTCGGGTATGGAAAAAAGGCGACCGCTTCCTTTTGCTCAGAGCCGATCCTAACGTCGGCGTTGACCAGCAATGGCGTGTTCTGCGTGAATGGTGTCAGGCTAATTTGGTTCAGGAATCGCAACGCGTCGATGTAACTGAAGAAGAAAATCCTGATTTTGATTAAAAAAAAGAGAGAAGATTTCAGTATCTTCTCTCTTTTTTTGTTCTGATTTCTATAAATAATCAAATCTTGCAGAATTACATCTGTCTGCCTCTGTCCAGAGTCTGCACAAAGGTCTGAGCAGCCTGATTGTTTCTTCTGGCTGTTGCCGTATTTGGCTGATTTGGCTGATTTTGGTTCGGATTTTGCGTCTGCTGCGGTGTATTTCTTCTCATCAGTTCAGGATGCTCTCTGTAGAAATTATCATAGTGCAGCCGACCAAACGACTTCGGAAAACTGATTTCATCAACCCCCAGCGGCGTCAGCATTTCATTAACCTTTTCAAAACGATTGCGCGCACCGTCAAAAACTTCTTTTATAATAACGTTATCGGCACGTTTTGCACCTTTTGAAGTTTGATTCTGCAAATCGCGGGCATCCAGCAAAGCCTGATCAATTTCTTTTTTGGCATCTTGTTTGCTCTTAATCATCATAATCTCATACAGCTGTCCGATTTGCGCCGGACTGAATTCACTGACCGGACCGGTCAGGCCGGCTTGAGAAATAAGCTGTTTTTCCGTCGCGCTCAGATTGTTGCTGCTCAGAATATTGACATTATCAACCGTTTCCGTATAAGCATCAAACAAGCGCCGCATAGCCATATAAGCCGCGGTTTTTTCAACGGCACCGTCATCATGATTGATATCGGCTTTATCCAGATAATCACGCAGCATACCTTTAAGTTTGTTGCCATACCCTTCGGTAAACGCCAGATATTTCTGACTGTTTAACAGGCCGTCAATAAAATCTTGTTCCGAAGGAGAGACAACCTTCCCTTTTTCTTTGTTTTCCTTATCCATCTGAACGGCAAGTCTGTATCTGAATTTACGATACGCTTCGGTTGAAAGTTTTTCTTTTGCAGCTTTCAGCATACCTTCGGCTTTAGCATGATCCAGTCCCATTCCGACAGGAACAATACCTTTTTCGGCCAAAGCAATACGCCATAATTTTTTCTCGACATCCTGCAAACCGTCCGGAAAACGCACATGCGTAATTCCCAAATCGCTGAATTGTCCGACCAAACCGTTGACAACCGTATCATCAATTTTTTTATTGCCGGGTGTACGATAAGCAAACCGGAATTTGCCGTTTTCTTCTTTAACAAAGATTTTAAAGCTGTATGTAAATTTAGCTTCGCCTGATTTAGGATCAATAATACCATCTTTCTTACGGTTATCGGGATCGGACTTATCATAAACAATATATTCTGTCCAGCCGCTGCCAAACAATCCCGTATGCTCTTTAAAGTAGTTAAAATCTTTATCTTTGAACAACCCTTTTTCAAGAAATTTTTCAATACCTTTTTCGGCATCTTTTATTGTTTTTGCCGGTTTGGTATTTTTGGGCTGTTTCGGTTGCGGTGCATTGTTTACAGGCATTGCAGCCTGCGCATCCTGCATAACATCCGTATCAACAATTTCCTGCGCCCGCGGTTCGTCATAAGAAATACCTGCCGGCAGAGTATTATGTCCATTCCGGACGGCTTCCTGCATCAAAAATTTTTCATGCTGCCGTTGATTTTCTGCTTCCTGTCTGGAACCCGTTTCATTTTTCTGCAGATTTTGCTCTTGCAGTTGTTGCAGAAGCCCCTTCATTTTTTCTTCAGCATCAATATTACCGTCAAAAGAATACGGTACATCCATCTGAAACGTGGACAATCCGTGGCTTTCGCAAAATTCCATAATTCTGGCCAGTCTGGCGGCATTCAGTTCCTGCAGAGCGGTATTATCAAAAGCCAGCTGTGCTTTAAAACTTTTAGAATCTACCCCCGGTTTATCATACGGCGGCATAATCAAATCAAAGTGTTCGCCGGACGGCAGTTCCACCTGCATAGCCAGTTCTTTGGTCACTCCGTCAGGATTAGCGCTCATTTCAAAATACTGTTCCTGCGTAATAATACCGGCCGGATGTTTCTGTTCTGTTTCCACAAAAGAAAATTTTGTCGTTTCACCGGCTTTTTCACTTTGTTCTTTTATTTGATAAAGCGCGGCAAAAGAATTTTCGTATCTATCCAAAAGTTCCGCATAGTTGCGGTTTCCCGCCGCATTTTTGATAATATGCTGCTGATTGCTTTCCACTTCGTCTTTATAAAGCAGCAAATCTTTTTCATCATAATCAAACATGGCCTCTTTATCGGCAGACATATCTTCATAAGCACCCTGAATGCGATGCTTTTCCGCCACATTAACATTGTAGCCGTTTTTCAGTTCACTCTGTTCGGTACCGAATTTTTTCCGCAAAGCAGCAACGCTGTATTCGGGTTTCAATTCAAAAACATTTGTATTTTCTAATAAAACGTCTGCCATATTGACCTCTTTTATAAATTTTATTTATCTATAAGCTAACATATTTTTTAGCAAATATCAATCATTTTTGACAAAAAAATAACAACTATTTTTCTGATTTATATTCCAAAAACAAAAGTCTGGCTAACCCGTAGACACGTTCGTCAATAATATCATATTCTGACGGAATATCAATATGTTCATCCTGCCTTATTTCCACAATGCACAAAGCATTTTCTGCCAGCCATTCTTTAGCAATAAGCTGTCTTAACACTTCTTCTGTCAAACCTTGGGCATACGGTGCATCCGTATATACCATATTAAATTTGGCATACATACGGGGTAAATTCAAGGCATCTGCCCGTAAAACTTTTATTTTGTCCTGCTCTTTGTCAAACATTTTAGCATTTTTTGCAGCCAGAGTTGTATCCTTGTCCACCAGAACAACCGCTGCCGCCCCGCGGGAGATTGCCTCCAGTCCGAAAGCCCCCGTTCCCGCGAAAATATCCGCCAGCCGAATATCACTGTAATCACTGCCGAAACGCGAGTTCAAAATATTAAAAACAGCTTCACGCGCCCGTTCCGATGTCGGCCGCACCTCTTTTCCTTCCGGAGTCCGCAGCTTTTTGCCGCGATATTTTCCTGCAACAATTCTCATAGTTTTACTTTGTCCCCCAGCTGTTCTTTCAACACTTTTTGCGGAACTTCTTTTACTTCACCTTTTTTAAGGCTGCCCAGCTGAAAAGGCCCGTACGACAAACGAATCAGTCTGGCCACTTCCAACCCGATAGATTTCATCAGTTTCCTGATTTCGCGGTTTTTTCCCTCATTCAGCGTAACAATCAGCCAGCTGTTTGTTCCGTTCTGGCTTTCCAGTTCAGCCTTAACCGGACCGTAACAGACACCGTCCACCACCGTTCCGTTTGCCAAATCGGCCAGTTTTTTCTTATTAACAAAACCATGAACCCGCACCTTATAACGGCGGCTCCAGCCATTTTCCGGCAGTTCCAGTTTGCGCGAAAGTTCGCCGTTATTTGTTAAAAGCAGAAGTCCTTCGGAATTCAAATCCAGACGCCCCACGCTGATGACACGCGGTAATCCGGGCGGCAAATGCGAAAATACCGTAGCGCGGTTTTCCGTATCCTTATGAGTTGTCAAAAGACCGGCCGGTTTATGATACAACCATAAACGCGTTTGTTCGGCAGCCGGTAATTTTTCTCCGTCCAAAAGAATATTTTCCGTACCTTCCACATTAAAAGCCGGTGTTTCAATAACTTCGCCGTCAACCGTGACGCGTTTTTGTTTTATCATAACTTCTGCATCCCGACGCGAACACACGCCGCTACGAGCCATAAATTTTGCCAGTCTTTCCGCCATTTTTTCTTCCTTTTTACATTTTTGCTGATTATAATACCTCTAATTTATGAAAAAAAGGTGAACTGATGACCAAAGAAGATTATATGCAGCTGGCTCTGAAACTGGCGGAAGAAGCCGCAGCAGCTGACGAAATACCGGTTGGCGCCGTCGTGGTTAATCCGAAAAACGGTGAAATTCTGGCAACGGCGCACAACCAAAGTGCCCATAACGGCGATGCAACGGCTCATGCTGAAATTTTGGCCATCCGGCGCGCCTGCGAAAAACTCGGACAGTCCCGTTTATGGGATATGGATTTATATGTGACTTTGGAACCATGCGCCATGTGTGCCGCTGCCATATCTTTTGCCCGTATCAAAAACCTTTATTTCGGTGCCGAAGACAGCAAAGGCGGCGCTGTTATCAACGGCGTTAAATTTTATGATTCTCCGACCTGTCATCACCGGCCGCAGGTTGAAAGCGGAATATACGCCGCCGAAAGCACCAAAATGCTGCAAGATTTTTTCAAAAATAAAAGAAAAACCGGCAAGTAAGCAACAGCCTGAATTTTCCCTCACCTTACCAAAAAAGAGGTTATCTTTCGGATAACCTCTTTTTTTCTTAAAATTTATATTTTATTGTTTTTAAGCACCTCCTTACGGGAATTTTATTCATTTGAATAACCTTGTTCCTACTCGATGATGCAGGTGTAACCGCCGGTGCAGTGACAGGTACAACCGGTCGGCAACAATGCCTTTGGTTCTAAATTAGCACCAACAACATAGTCTGCTTCAATTGTTCCTGTTCTGCCTGCTGAATATTTTATTTCAACACCTTTTCCGTTGTTTATAGACTCATTCCAGTTTTTATCACCGCAACTAATTTTACAGGTACTGTTATTTTTAAAATTATTACCGACAAAATTATATTCAAACTTGGTTTTATTCGGTTGACCCGTAATTATATTTCTTTTTACTTTCAAATAAGTATCAGGATAAAGATTACCAGTTGTTTCCCAAAAAGCTAAAGCTAGTTTGTTTGCCGATATATCTATAAAGTCTGTACTTGTAGTATCAAGAGTATATAGACCATATTTACCGTTTTCGAGTTTAAATGGCTCGCAATATACAATATGTTCCGAGTAATAATTGTTACTGATTGTATCATAATATACCTGATTATCATACACTCCAAAAGTATCATCCCGAATGATTATATCTGAAAGTGATGATCTGTCTGCACCATCTTCAGCTGTATAATATATATCATTGAATACATCACTACTTCCTTTTCTGATAGCTTTTCCCACCAAATATGGTGTGTTATTCATAAATCCTATATAGTTGTAATCTATACTAGGTAAATTAGTTCTGTAACTTCCATCGTTTCCCATATGACATTTATAAGCTGTAGCATTAAGCTGTGTTATATTTTTTTCTGGTTCATAAATTATATAAAATTCATAGCGGGAATTCATTTTTTCAGTATATTCATCACCTCCGCCGGTTCTTACGCCCATAACATAAGGAATAGCTCTGGTTGCGCTGATAGATGCTATCTCAACACTATTTCTACATGGTCCGTCGCATTGGGTGTCATATATATTTAATGTTTCCGGACAATCCAGACTTCCGGCAACACATTTTTTGTCGGCATCAATTTTTCGTAAGCTGTTATACATATTATCATCATAGGTGAAATTATTTTGTACAAACTGTAAATTTAAATCGCTTAATTCCCAGTTTGAAAATTCACAGTCACTTACAATTTTATTATTACTGTAAATGGTTTCATCAACAGAAGTATACTTAATATTGGCTGTTGAACCAAAAGAAATCTTATACAAATTACTATCTTTGTTAACCAAAGTAATACCATTACCTTCTTCAAGATAAATTCCATGATGACACATACCTTCTTTTTCTACATAAATATATAAGTCGCCTTTTGTGGCCGGAGGCACATCCGGATTAGCAACGCATTTACCGCAGGTTTTGGAACCGGATTTACCGTTCGTCTCCAGAGTATATCCGCTCGGGCAGCTCGTTGTGCTTGTTGCATATCCGCTCGGACATCCCTCTTCTACGCATTTACCGCAGGCCGCGCCTTCTATCGCTCCGTTGGTTTCAAGTTTGTAACCTGTGGCACAAGTCTTGACCGTCGTTGAATATCCGTCCGGACACGAAAGCGGCTTACCCTTACAGGTGTAGCATTTTTCGCCGTTCTGGCCTTTGGCACCCGTTACTTCTTCCGCTATCTGCTCATCGCTGCAACTCGTAGCATAGCCCTGCTCTTCGCATGTCTTATCATAGTTACATTTATAAAACGTTCCCTTGCCGTCATGACAGGAAATACATGTCCAACCGTCCCCAGTCTGTTCGCTGTCATAAGAATAAATGCTCCGATCACAATCTTTCGGGCAAGTACCGACATAGTAGCAGCCGGAAGCGACATCTCTGTTGCAGCATTTATTCGTTCCTTCTGCTTTTTCCTCGCACGCTGTCTGTGACATTTTGCAGCGCACGGCATAACATGAAACTTTGTTATTTTTAATGTTTACCGTGTTTTCAACATAACATTCCTGATACGGATTGTCATTTTTATAACCGGCATCTTTACAGGTATAATATCGGCAGCTGCCCACATCCGAAATGTCGGAAACACCGCCATCACCTTGACCGCAGTCTTCGGAGTCGGGCAAAAAACATGTTCTGGATGCTGCCGGTGTCAGATAAATAAAAAAACAGATGAGGGTACAACCTATCTGTATCAAACATCGCCTATTCATCGATTTTCTCCTAATTATGTTGTTATAATTTTCACAATTTCCTTTGTATTCAAGAAATTATGTTGTTTTCAGGTAATTCCATTGTCCAAAAAAACGACCGTTTTTTTCGGACTCCCCAATTTTACCTGTTGTTATAGTAACATAAAGATTGTTTTCTGACAAGTAACTATTAGAAATTTATAGGTTTATTCACAAAATTGTAACATTGTTCCTTTGCTTTAAAATTTTCGATTTTCCTGTCCGAAAAACTAAAAATATAAATCTTAAGAAAAAAGAGGTTATCTCTCGGATAACCTCTTTTTGCTACATTACAATATGATAACAGGAATCCAAAAACCTGAGCAGTTCCTGCCTGTGTTTCAGATATTTCGTTCGCTCGGCTGACGGCTCCGGTGACATTCTGTCCAGTTTTTCGTTAATATCCTGCAGTGATTGGCGGCAGGAATCAACCTCTTTCTCAAACTTTCGGGTTGCCGGACATTCCGAAAAATCATCTACAAATTCCACGGTGTAGAGAAATTTCCGGAAATAAACCAGAAAATCAGGATAGCCGTTACAGATAGAATCTACAGGCAGACGCTTTATGTAGACATTGGCATAAAAAATCTTATCCATGTGAACATCTACAATACATCCCTCCAGAGTATCGGCATATATTGCCACTCTTTTCAGTGCGTCAAACTCCGTGTCTTTCAGACTTTGTTCCTGTTCGGATACCCAGAGACCATACATTTCGTGCATAATCTCATGAACCTGCGAAAACAAACTGCTTTGCGGCAATACCCCGCGAACCAAGTTGACAGAGTCGTCCCAATAAGGCGAATAATACGCAAACATCAGACATTTTTTCTCTTTTTCAGTCAGTTCCGTATCCGGCGTACTTCCCGCTTTTAACACCTTTAGAAAACCCCTGTGGCCGGCGACAGACAAATAATCATCCAAAATCTGCCGGAAAGGAATTTCCTGAATAGGTGCATGAACCTTTTGGCCATATAAGCATTCCAGAGTCAAAAGCATATTGCGTTTCAGTTTGATTTGCTTTTCCGTCAGACCTTTTATGATTTTCTCATAACGCTCGTCCATAAGATTAAACATTGCGTTTAACACGTCACCCGGCTCCGAATACGCCCAGCAATATGCCGTGACCAAAGCGCCAAATCCCAGAGTCTGGACTATTTTGACATTGCAAAATTCGGATATGACGTCAATAAAATCATATTGCCACGGAATAGGCCTGCCGTAACGAATGGTATCAAGACCGCTTTCTATGGCCTGATAATTTTCATCGATTTCTTCGGCCAAATCCCAAAGTTCGTCCAGATCATCCACATTTCGGCAGTATTTCAGACAAGAAACCGCGTCAAAAGGACGATCTTTCAAATCTGTCGGCAACAGACCGAAACGCCGCAAATACATTATCATAAAAACGGATTGCCATAACTCGCCTTTTTTAAGCAAGTACTGCTTAAACTTTCCTTTGTTCATAATGATTAAGTATAAATAATGAAACAATAAAATAAAAAACTTCTTTCATTGTTTCATAAGATACATTTTTTGTCAAGCATCCGGCTCTATTTTTTTACGGATGAAGCGAATCAATTCTTCAGGATTATCCCAGACAACAGCGATTTCCAGCACTTTAATATCTTTTTTATAGCTGTTGGGAATTTTGACATAATCTTTACTTGTTGTATAAATCTCGGCCTGAAGCTTCTGCGCCTTTTCCAATAACGCATCCAATTCTTTATGCGTATAAAAATGATGGTCCGGAAAATCCACGGTTTCAAGAATATTAAACCCTTGCTGGCTCAGCGTGTGATAAAATTTCTGCGGATGTCCGATACCGGCAAAAGCCAAAACATTAAGATTTTCAACACAAGCCGTCTGCACAGCTTCAGTATGACCGAAAAATACCGGCAAGCCGCTTCTTTGCGCCAGATTATGCTTATCTTTGCCCAAAATAATCACGGCATCTGCACGCTTGATCCCGTCGGCAAAAGTTTCCCGCAGCGGGCCTGCCGGAATAATCCGGCCGTTGCCGATACCATAAGTTCCGTCAAAAACCAAAAAAGACAAATCTTTAAAAAGCGACGGATTTTGAAAACCGTCGTCCATAATAATGACGTCCGCCCCCTCTTTAAGCGCAAGTTCCGCACCGGCAAAACGGTCAGCATTGACAACCACCGGCGCCTGCTGTGTCAAAAGCAACGGTTCGTCCCCGACTTCTGCCGCCGTATGTTTTTTGTTGTTGACAATAATGTTTTGTAGCTTTCCGCCGTAACCGCGTGTCACAAAATAAGGATGATATAATTCGCCGCCCAAAAGTTTGGCTATAGAAATAGAAACAGGCGTTTTCCCCGTGCCGCCGGCCGTAATATTGCCAATACAGATAACCGGCACTTCCACTTTTTGCGGCTTTATCAGACGCAAACGCAGCCGCGTCAGCAAACCATAAACAGAACCGACCGGCTGCAAAAGGCGGGATACGACAGAATTGGATTGCCAATACTTAGGAGTTTTCATCTTCCATATATCCTTGAATTTTTTCGGCTATACCGTCCAGAACTTTGGCCTCACTTGTTGCCCAGTTATAAGCCAGACTGCGCTTGGCTTCCAAAAGTTCTTTATTATCAAGCAGCTGATTAACCATATCAATTAAATCAATCACATCATTAACCTGAATAACACCGTCCGCCCGCTTAGCCCGGTTCATGGCGTCGGTAAAGTTGTGCATGTGCGGCCCGACAATCACGGCATCCCGACAACGCGACGGCTCCATAAAATTCTGTCCGCCATGCGGAATAAGCGAACCGCCGATAAACACAATCGGACAGAGTTCATACCAAATTCCCATTTCGCCAATCGTATCGGCAATATAAACTTCCGTATCTTCGCCGATTTCTTCATTGGCCGAGCGTAAAGCCGTTTTCAGGCCATAAGTATCCCGCAAAACATCACGTATTTCCGTTCCGCGGTTAGGATGACGCGGCGCAATAATGGTCAATAATCCCTGATGCTTTGCTTCCAAATCTTTCAAAAAACGGCCGATTTTAGCTTCTTCATCATGATGGGTTGAGCTGACAAGCCATACGGCGCGTTCGCCGATTTTCTCCTGAATTTCTCTTTTTTTGTTTTCATCAACCGGTATCGGTAAACCGGCATATTTCAGATTTCCCAGACACATTGCATCTTTGGCCCCCAGAGCGCGCAGACGATAGGCATCTTCTTCCGACTGGCCGAGACATGCCGTAAAACAATCCAGAAGTTCTTTAATAATAAAGTCGAATTGCTGCCAGCGTTTAAATGATTTGTTAGAAATACGACCGTTGATTAAGATAAGCGGAATATTGCGGCGTTTAATTGTCGAAAGCATCGCCGGCCAGAATTCAGATTCAAACCATAAAGCTATTGTTGGCTGCCAGTGCCGGACAAAACGAGCCGAAAAAACAGGATTATCAATCGGCAGATATTGGTGAAAAGCTCTTTCAGGCAGACGTTTTGCCATAACTTCGGCCGATGTTGTCGTACCGGTCGTAACCATAACATGCGCATCCGGATATAACTCCAGAAGCCGGTTAATCAACGGCAGCATAGATATCGATTCGCCGACAGATGCACCGTGCAGCCAGATAAGACGCCCCTCCGGCCGCGGTTTTGTCGGCCGGCCGATACGTTCGTTAAAGCGTTTAACATCTTCCTTGCCCATTTTTTTGCGTTTTTCGATATAGCGGCGGATAACCAGCGGATAAAGAGTGCGAACAAGTGTGTTATAAATTCCGATAAACATTTATTTTCCTTTTTCAGCTTTAATCTGTTTGCGGCTTTTTTTAGCAACCGTCCCCTGCGGAATATAGGGTAATCCCATATCACGGTCCAATTTCCAAGTCAGCTCGTTCAAAATTGTTTCTATCTTCTGCCGGTACTGTTCCAGTTCTTCGGCTGTGGCGTCTGCCGGAATAAAAAACGGTTCCGTAATACTGTACGCCCCGCGGTGAAACGGCAAAGGCACCAGCATTCTGTCCCAGCTTTTGGCAATAACCACCGAACCGGCAATACTGTATGTAATACCGATAATAGGCTTGCCTGACTTCTGGGCATAAAACAACGGACTCATACTCAGTTTCATACTCGGTCCGCGCGGGCCGTCCGGAATAATGGCAATGCTGTTATTTTGTTGCAAATTACGCATCAGTTCCAAAGCCGCCTCGGTAGAATTTTTATTAGAAGAACCGCTGATATTACCGATACCGAACTTTTTTAAGATATTAACAATCAAACGTCCGTCACGATGCGGCGAAACCAAAGCGTTCAGCGGTCGGGATTTATTCCAGAAATAAGGCATTTCCAAAGTACGGCCGTGCCAGCCGATAACAATCATACTGCCGCATTTATCCAGCATTTCATAAGTTTCCCTGACGCCGCTTACCTTCCAGCGTGTGGTCAAACCGACAAATTTCAAATAAAGATAAGCCACGTGACCGATAAAAGCTTCACCCGTTTCAGACTTAAGAATTTTTTTTAATAAATCTTTCATTTTTCTTTAATTTTTTCTGTTTTTTTGATTTTACAGCAATATCATACAGGCTTTTTTAAGAAATACAATCTGAAAAACCAAAATATTAGGTGTTTTTTATTCTTTTTTATGTTTTAATGGCACAAACAGAAAGGATAAAAAATGACAAACCGCAATTTAAAGCCGGCTCAACTCAAAGCCGAATTGGATAAATGTCTGCACTGTGCTGCCAAACCTTGTATGAAAGCTTGTCCGGTACATTGCTCGCCCTGTGATTTTATTGCGGAAGCAAAAGCCGGCAACTGGCAGAAAGCCGCGGCACTGATAGAAAGTCAAAATCCGCTGGCACAAAGCTGCGGTCTGATTTGTCCTGATAAATTCTGCATGAAAGCCTGTATCCGTGCCAATTTGGACAGACCTATCAAAATTCCGGCCGTACAAGCCGCTATTATGCAAAAAGCCCGAGCAGAAACAGAAACGCAAACAGAAAAACCGGAAACGGTATCTGCACCCGACGGCAAATATGTGGCCGTTATCGGAGCCGGTCCGGCCGGTATCGGCGCTGCAGCCGAATTGTCGGCACGCGGATATCGGGTTGTTGTTTTTGAAAAAGAAGCCGGAATCGGCGGTGCCTTAAACTTAATTCCGCCGGAAAGATTACCGCAAAGCATTATTGCCGCCGACTGGCAGAGTCTGGTTAAAAAATCGGGATTAACCTTGAAATGCCGCCAAATTGTCTGTGACTATAAAGCTTTGCTGCAACAAGGATTTGCCGGTGTTATTGTCGCCATTGGCGAACAAAAATGCCGAACTCTGGGAATTGACGGCGAAAATTTAAGCATCTCTTATGTTGACTATCTGCGTGAACCGCAACGTTATCAGACGACGGGAAATGTCGCCGTGGTCGGCGGCGGAGAAGTCGCTCTGGACTGTGCATTGACCGCAAAACGTCTCGGCGGCACAGTCGAAATGTTTGTCCGCCGCCGCCTGAGTGACATGCGCATGGGACCGGATGACTATATGGATTTAATTCACCATGAAATCAATGTAACCACAATGACCCGAATAAGCAAAATAGAACGGCAGACACCGGATTTATTAACAGCATGGGCCGTTAAAACCAAATTCAATAAGGAAGGCCGGCTGGAAGATATTGCAAACACCCTCACCGCCCGTCCGGATTTCTCGCTGATTATTCTGGCTCTGGGAAGCTGTTGCAAAGAAGAAAAACTGGAAAATCCATATATTATTTATGCCGGAGACTGCCAAACCGGCGGTTCAACGGCCGTTGAAGCCGTTGCTTCGGGCAAAACCGCCGCCCGTGAATTAGCCGAGAAACTTGCGGCCTAGTCTACCGGACCGTTTTCGCGCAAATGCTGCCGGACACTTCCCATTTTCCAGCGGAAAGTATCCCTGCTGAATTTGCGTACATAATAAAGATAGCCGCACAAAACAAATAAACCGCCGGATGTCCAGGAAATGGCACTGGCATAAAAAATTCCCCGATACCCCATAATTTTGGCCAGATAAATTGCCGCAAAAATACGGGAAGACAACTCAATAATACTCGAAATAAACGGAACAATCGGCTTACCCATACCCTGTACCGTATTGCGAAAAACAAATATTAAGCCGAGAAAAAAGTAAAATTGCGTACTGATAACCAGATATTCTTTTCCGATACGAATAATATCAGAATTACCGTCACTGACAAAAATACCTATCATATTTTCGCCCACTTCGCGCATTAAAAGAAAACCGAAAATACTTAATCCGGTAGAAATCCAAAAAGCATATTTAACGCCGCGCCGGATACGGGAAAGTAAATTTGCACCCCAGTTCTGCGCTGAAAACGTCGCCATCGCCAAACCGATAGCCATCAGCGGCTGTGTAGCAACCTGTTCAATCCGCAGGGCCGAGGCAAAAGCCGCAATAACAGACGGACCGAAAGAATTACAGACACTTTGTATAATCAAAATACTGAAAGACAAAACCGAAAACTGCAACGCCATCGGAACGGCTATATTTAAATGGTCGCGCAGAATCTTATAATTGAATTTCATAAATTTTCTATCCAGACGCAGCAGAGGAAACTTCTTCCACATATAAGTATAGCACAAAATCGTAGACAATGTATTGGAAACAAATGTTCCGGTAGCAGAACCGGCAACGCCCCAGTGAAAATACTTGATAAAAATAAAGTTCAGGACAATATTGATAAGTGATGAAAAAATTAAAAAATACAAAGGTGTTTTGCTGTCACCCAAAGCACGGATAAAACCTGACAGCAAATTATAAAGAATAATCATAACGGAACTGAGGGCCAGAATAAACATAAATTTATAGGATTCGTCAAAAATAGATTCTGGAACATTCATCAGATGCAGCAAAGGTTTAAGAAACAAAATCAAACTGATGGTCATAATAACACTTAAAGACAAAGATGCTATCAAACTGTGAAAAACCGATTTTCTGACACCATCGTCATCATGCGCCCCGAATCGCTGCGCCGTTACGACCGTCAAGCCGCCGGTAAAACCAAAAGCTATCATCAAAAATACCAGATAAATCGGCGCCGAAGAACCGACAGCTGCCAAAGAAGACGTTCCCAGAAGACGTCCGACAATAACCATGTCAGAAATTTGATAGATTTGCAGAAAAATATTACCTAATAAAAGCGGAATAGCAAATTTTACAATTAAAGTCAGCGGATTACCGCTTGTTAAATCATTTATCATCTTTTGCCTCTTTTTTTATCATCAAATCTTTTCAATACGCGAGAGTTATAACGCACATTATTTAAATGTAAAGACCCAAAATTCCGGTTTTATGAGAAAACAATATATAGGACATATATATTTTATAAGTTTTTACAATATGTTACAAATATTTTGCAGATGACGCGCAAAAAAATTAAAATATTTGAAAAAAAAGCTTGATTTAAAAAAAATTAGCGTGTATAAGGATTTTGTTAATGAGATGGGCGCTTAGCTCAGCTGGAAGAGCATCTCGTTTACACCGAGAGGGTCGGGAGTTCGAACCTCTCAGCGCCCACCAATCAAAGCCTTGAAATTCAAAAAGAATTTTAGGGCTTTTGTTTTATCTGCAATAAGGATGTTTTACTATGGAGTTTTTTATTACGGCAATAGCTGAAATTATTGCAGCAATAGTTGATGCATTATCCAGCAATAAAAATGAACAAAATACAACGAAAGACAAAAACACAGACACTAATACCACCAATATTTGAACAAAGAAGTCATCTGGTGTTTTAAAGAGCTAACACAATTAAAATATAAAAAACAAAACTGTATACAAAGGAAGTACAACTGTCCTGTTTTATTTCCGAAAGATTTTTGTCTCTAAAATCTTTTGCCGTATTGCAGTAATTTGTTGCGAACAAAACCACGCAGCGAAACTTCCGGACGAGCACCGTAATGGCTGATGATTTCCGAAGCGGCAATTCCCCCTATCATGGCACATGTTCCCAAACTGCGCATATTAACCAGACCAAACAGAAAACCCGCGGCATACAAATCACCGGCACCGGTTGAATCAACAACTGTTTCCTGACTGACCGGCTCGGCTTCGACAAATATTTTAACACGGCCGTTAACAACAACCGAACCACGGGAATCACGGGTAATCGCAGCAATTTTAACCATTGATTTTATCTTATCCAGCGCCGCGGCAAAATCATCTGTTTCAAACAGAGCTTTCAATTCCATTTCATTGGCAAATAACAAATCTACATGATTTTGAATCAAATCAAGCATATGGTCGCGGTGAGAAGAAACACAATAGCGGTCCGACACCGTAAATGCCACTTCACGCCCGTATTTATGAGCCAGCTCGCACGCTTTAATAACGGCCTCGTGCGAAGATGGTTCATCCCAGAGATAACCTTCAATAAAAGTAATTTTAGACTCGCTGATAAGTTTTTCGTCAATGTCTTCCGTTGAAAGTTTGCGCGAGGCACCGAGATAAGTAAACATTGAGCGCTGCGCATCCGGCGTAACCAAAACAATGCTCCGGCCGGTTGCCGGTCCTTCCTCCAAAGGCGTGGTAAAGCTGTCAATACCGGCTGCACCGATATCCCGTTTGAAAATTTGTCCCAGTTCGTCATCATGAACCTTGCCGATAAAAGCACAGTCAGCACCGAGAGAGGCCATTCCCGCCACGGTATTAGCGGCAGAACCGCCGGAAACTTCGCGTTCGGGAATAATATCCGCATATATCTTTCCGGCATCAGCGGCCTCAACCAGTGTCATACATCCCTTTGTCAAACCGCGTTCTTTTAAAAATGTATCGCCCACTTTTGCCAATACATCGACAATAGCATTGCCAATACCAACCACATCATAAACCGTATCTTGCTCGCTCATCTTTATTTCCTCTAAAACCATTTATTTTTTTACATTATGCTTCAAATTAAAAAATTTCAAGCCATTATATACGAAAAATAAGGCCGGCCACCGCCGAAAGCACAATATAAAAAATAGCACTTTTTTTATAAAACCGCATCAAAACAACCAGAACAACCAACAACACAACGGTTTGAACATTGGTAATCGACTCCTTGGCAATATCCCATCCGGCAAACAAAATCAAAGCCAGAACCGCCGGACGAATACCGCCGAGTACCCGCAAAACATTCGGATTATCCGACCATTTATTCAAAATTTTTGCTATCAGATACACCACTATAACCGAAGGTGCTACCAGCCACAATGTTGCCCATACACCACCAGCAATTCCGGCAGCCTTATAACCGGCATAGGTTGCCATATTGATACCGGTCGGCCCCGGCGTAGACTGGGAAACGGCTATCATATCCGTTAGTTCCTTGGCCGTGAACCAGTCATATTGTTCCGTCAAATCATACAAAAACGGTACGGTAACCAATCCGCCGCCGACAGCAAACAAACCTATTTTAAAAAATTCATAAGCCAACAAAACATAAATCATTGTTTTTTACTCTTAATATCAGGAATAAACGCGCCGGCTGCCGCCAACACGACCACCACGACTGCCGAAAGATTGAAACATAACAACAAAGCTGCCGCCAGACCAAAAACAATATAGTCCCGCACCTGACTGACACCTTTTTTCCACATTCCCCAAACCGTATCAATAATCAAAGCAATCACACTGACGCGAATACCGTCAAAAGCCCATTGAACATAAAGATTATCCATATACTGACGCAATAACGCTGCCATTAAAAGAATAATGATAACAGAAGGAGAAATAACACCCAGAGTTGCAAAAATAATCCCCCAGAACCCGCGCTGCTTATAGCCGATAAAAGAGGCCGCATTGACGGCAATAATCCCCGGCGTACATTGGCCGATGGAATAGTAATTCAATAATTCTTCTTCCGTGAGAAATTTTCTTTTTTCTACGGCTTCGCTTTTTAAAATCGGCAACATGGCATAACCGCCGCCAAAAGTAAAAATGCCCATTTTAAAGAAAATAGCATATAAATCCCACAACCTAACCATTTGGCTATATTTCCTTTGCTTTTTAGTTTTGCTTATTATATAAAAATAATAAGCCTGCAATGCAAGCATTTTTTGAGGATGAAAATGATTATCGGATTTGTAAAAGAACGTCCTGCTTGGGAATACAGAGTTGCCCTTGTACCGCAAACCGTCAAACAACTGATGTCTGACGGACATCAGGTCTTGATGGAAACAGGTGCCGGAGAACGCGCCGGATATTCAGACGAGCAATACAGAGAAGCCGGTGCAATCTTATTGCGTCAAGCTGAAGAGGTTTATAAAAAATCGGAACTCATGCCGAAAATCTGGGCGCCGCATGAAGAAGAATATGTGTTCATGCATGAAAATTTATGGATTTTGGCACATTTTGACAGCTACAAATATCCTGAACGTCTGGCTATCTGGAAAAAATATAAAATCAATGCGCTGGCATTTGAACGCCTGCCGCGTCTGCCGCGTGTTCAGGATATAGATGTCCTGTCTTCACAACACAATCTGGCCGGTTATAAAGCCGCTTTATTGACAATGGATATGCTGGACCAGTCTATTCCGCTGATGATGACCGCGGCCGGCACGCTGATGCCGCTTAAAGCTCTGGTTATCGGTGCCGGTGTGGCTGGCCTGCAGGCAATAGCCACTTTACAGCGTATGGGGGCGCAAGTCTATGCCGCGGATGTACGTCCGGAAGCGGCAGAACAGGTTAAGTCTCTGGGAGCAAAATTTATGCCGTCCGAGACGGAATACATCAATCAGGTACTGCCGGAATGCAGTATTGTAATAGCCTGTGTTGCAACAATCAGCGGTGTTGTACCGCAAATTTTATCACAATTTCAGCTCAATCGTCTGCCGAGAGGAGCCGTTGTTTTGGACATGGCTGACGGCAACGTTGAAGGAGCCATTAACGACCGCCTGCTGGACAACGGCCGCTACAAACTGCTGGCAGATTCTCATCTGGCAGCTGACATTGCTTATTCGTCGAGTATGCTTTACTCCCAAAACGTTTACAATGTTATTTCCGGTTTTAATAAACTTAAAAAAGATACGGAAGTATGGTCACAAATTTTACTAACAAGTGCGGAGGACTAATGGAAACGATATATCTTTTAACAATTTTGATTTTAGCCGCTTTTTTAGGTTATTTTACCGTATGGCGGGTTTCCCCTTCGTTACATGCGCCCCTGATGAGTGCTACAAACGCCATCAGCGGCTTGGTTGTTTTAGGAGCCATTATCGTGGCCGGAAACACAAATAATCCTGAGATTTTAACGATTAGTCTGATGGCTGTCTTTCTTGGAATTTTGAACTTGGTTGGCGGTTTAGTCGTCACCCTGCGTATGCTGGAACTTTTTAAGAAAAAGGATAACAGAAAAAATGATTAGTTCTTTGATTTATTTGTTAAGTGCCTTTTTGATTGTCATTTCTATAGATTGCATGTCTTCTCCCTATCGTGCAGTACGCGGCTATTATATTTCTGCCGTAGCCATGGGACTGGCACTGATAACCTGTATCGCTACAAACATCAATTATAATGCACACCTGATAACTGCCGCTTTGTTAGCCGGCGGCGGAATTGGTATTTGGTTTGCCCTCAGAGTCGAGCTTTCGGCTTTACCGCAAATGGTTGCCCTGCTTAATGGTATCGGCGGACTTTCGTCTTCGCTTTTAATGTGGTGTGTCGCCACCCATTCCCACATCAATTTTATTATTGTTTTGTGCTTTGTCATCGGTTTGATAACCTTCAGCGGCTCCATGGTTGCTTTTGCCAAGCTACACGGCTGGATGCACCGGAATCTTTCATGGACCAAGTGGCTGAGTCTGATTTTGTTTGTTTTACTTTGTTTCGTTACATGGTTCTATATAGAAAATGACGGAGCCGGTTTCCACGCCCTCGTGACCATTGTTCTGCTTTTGGGTATATGTCTGACCATGCCGATAGGCGGAGCAGATATGCCTGTTGTCATTTCGCTGCTCAACTCATTTTCCGGCTGGGCAGTTGTTCTGGTCGGCCTGCTGTCAGGCGATCTTCTCTTAATCATTACAGGAACACTGGTCGGCACCAGCGGAACAATCCTGTCTTATATTATGAGTAAGGCAATGAACAGACCGCTTCTAAAAATTATCTGGCCGAAAAAAATACAGAAAAAACAAGAGGACAATACAGACGGTATAGCTAAAAAGGGCTCACCGGAAGAAGCCGCATTTATTATGAGTAATGCAAGGAAAATCATTATTGTTCCGGGATTCGGTATGGCTGCGGCACACGCTCAACAAGCCTTGAAAAGTATGACGGATATTCTGAGTAAGAAATACGGTGTTGATGTAAAATATGCTATTCACCCCGTAGCGGGACGAATGCCGGGACATATGAATGTTTTGCTCGCCGAAGCACAGGTTCCGTATGAAAACGTATATTCCATGGCCGACATAAATTCTGAATTCGCCTCGGCCGATGTCGCTTATGTCATCGGGGCTAACGACGTTACTAATCCGGTTGCCAAAACCGAAGTAAACTCGCCTCTGTACGGTATGCCGATTCTGGATGTGGAAAAAGCCAAAACGATTTTCTTTGTTAAACGTTCACTGGGAACCGGTTATTCCGGTGTTGACAATCCTCTGTTTTACGCACCGAACACAATCATGCTTTTGGGTGATGCTAAAACAATAACGGAAGAAATTGTAAAAGATATGGAATAATAACAAAAAATATCGGCTTTCTTTCAAAAAAAGCCGATATTTTTTAACAGTATCAGAAAGAATTTCCCTTTTTTGTAAAGTCGGAATCTTCCAGAGGCACATCTATAAAATCATGCTCTATGGCATGGATTCCCATGGCAAGAGGACGACGCATTTCATCAAAAAACTTTTGAGTGTTTTTTTGTGACCCTGATACAAAATTTTTACAATTCATAAGCTAACAATTTAGATAATAATAAAAAAAACGTTGTTGCTCTTAGCACTAAAATTTTTACTTGGCAACAAAAAAGTCCGCTTTTCTTAAAAGAAAAACGGACTTTTTTTCTATTCTTCGATAATTTTTATATTACCGAAAGAATATGTTTGTTGTTCGGGTTCGGCAGAATCCGTAAACGACTCAACCGCCTCCTTTACAACATTTCTTGCTCTTTCATACGCTGTCTTTAACCGCGACGGAGAGCTTGTTGTCGTTGTCGCCTGAGCCACAGCCACCGGTGCATTCTTTACCGCGGGCTTTATACCCTTGTTGGCAAAGAAACCTTCCGGCATTTCCGTTACAGCTTCATACTTTTCAAAAACCCTGAGCGGACTTTTGATTGTTGTATGAATAACGGTCTGCCCTACCAGAACATCGGCCCATGATAATGACTTGGTCAGATATTTGCTGCCGTCATTAAAATAGACCTCAACTCGACCGTCCTCAGCCAAACCGATGCTGTCCACCGTCAGCGGAACATTATCATATTCCGAGCGGGAAACAACGATGGCAAAGCTCGATGCCGCATCGTTTCCGGTATAACGGACGATGTCATGACCGGCACCAGACTCTTTTAATATGGCATACTGAATGGCACTGATAGCCACTCGGTTATTGGCGGCATCAACGGCATAAAATGCCTTGTTTTCTTTTACAACGCCAAGCAACGGCGTAAAAGTCTGAGCCTGAACAGCCATTGACAAAACAGCAACAACACAAATTAAAAATATCTTCTTCATAGTTTTTATTTTTTTAATGAGGTTCGCTCCTTAGACTACATCCTCTTTATGTTCAACTTTTTTAATTCTAAAAAAATATATTTTATAAAAATTCTACAAATCAAACATAAAGCAACGTCATCCAAAGAGTAATTCTCTGAAAACTACGAAAAAGCTTATAAATAATTAGCAGAATTTCAAATAAAATATATATATGTAACGTTTTTAGTATAGACGATTTTTTATTTTTTGGCAATAAAAAAGAAAGAATAAAAAGCTTAAAAAAATAACCCCGTTTCCGGTTTGAAACACATTCCGGTTTTCAGATATGCTTCAAACTGAACACGAGGCTGTTTTTTTACAATTTTTTCCAAATCGTTCCGGCAGCACTGTCCTCTAGAACAATCCCCTGTTCTTTCAGCTGATTGCGTATAGCATCAGCTGTCGCCCAGTCTTTATTCTTTTTTGCTTCGGCACGTTTGGCTATCAAGGCTTCAATTTCAGCATCATTGTCCGTCACTGTCCCTTTAAACCAGTTCTGCGCATCATTATACAACAACCCAAGCATATATGCATCTGCCAGCAGTTGTGATTTATACTGCGAACGAGCTTCCGGACAGTCGGCTTTATTCAGATTGCCCAGCGTTTCATGCAGATACGAAAGTGCCAGCGGCGTATTCAAATCATCAGCCAGCGCTTCAATCAGTTTTGCACTTGGTGACGTTGAAACTACAGGTACTTCGGCATTTTTCAGCAATGCATTATAAAACTTGTCCAAGACTGATTTTGCCTGTTCCAGACCTTCAAATGTAAAATTAAACGGCTGATGATAATGAGTTGTCAAAAACAAAAGACGCAAAGCCTCAGCCGGATATTTGGCCAGAATTTCATCAACCGTATAAAAATTACCCAGTGATTTGGACATTTTAACACCGTTAATCATCAGCATTCCCGTATGTACCCAGTAATGGGCAAAATGCGTCCCCGGATAAGCGCAGCAAGACTGAGCGCATTCATTTTCATGATGCGGAAAAATCAAATCCGACCCGCCGCCGTGAATATCAAAATCATTTCCCAATAATTTTGAACTCATGGCCGAACATTCCAAATGCCACCCCGGACGACCGTATCCCCACGGGCTGTCCCATCCCGGCTGATCCGCTGCAGACGGTTTCCATAAGATAAAATCGGCCGGATTCTTCTTATAGTCAGCGATTTCCACGCGGGCCCCTGCCACCATTTCTTTCATGGAGCGACCGGACAGAAAACCATAATTCGGCATAGAATCAACACTGAACAAAACATGTTTGTCGGCAACATAAGCATGCCCATTTTGCAAAAGCATTTCCACCAGCTTTATCATTTCCGCAATATATTCGGTTGCACGCGGCCGGTAATTCGGCGACAAAACATTCAGTTTTTTCATATCGTCAATATACCAGTTATACGTCTGTTCCGTAATCTCACGGATAGACTTTCCGGTTTCTTTATGCTTATTTAAGATTTTATCATCAACATCGGTAATGTTGGAAACATAGGTTACGTGTTTTTCACCATAGACATGGCAAAGCAGACGATACAAAACATCATACACGACCGGCGTTTTGGCATTGCCGAGATGAGCTTTATCATACACAGTCGGTCCGCAGACATACATCCGCACATTATCGGCATCAATGGGTATAAATTCATCTTTGCGCTGTTTTAAGGTATTGTGCAAATATATTTTAGTCATTTTCTCTCCTATCTGCCTGTATTTCAGGCTTTCTTTCCCAAAAGACGCTGTTTTGCCTTATTATAACCGATCAGCGGCAATAAATTTTTCAGTTCAGGTCCGTCGTCCAATGCTGTCAGGGCTTTGCGCAGCGGATGAAACAGCTCGCGACCTTTTTTTCCGCTTTGTTTTTTTAGAGCGCCCAGCCAGTCACCAAATGTATTATCATTCCATGGTTCCGGCGGCAGCAAAGCGGCGGCCGTATCGGTCAGGGACTTGTCTTCAATAACCGGCATAACCTCTTTATGGCAGATATCTTCCCAGACTTTGACATCATCAACAACTGTCAGATTAGCACGTACATCATTCCAAAATACTTCATCGGCAGAAATACGTTTTTTGACCAAATCATAAGGCATTGAACGCACCAGTTTGGTATTAAACCGCTTCAGTTCTTCCTCATCAAATTTCGGCTGTGAACGGCCAAGTTTGGAAAAATCCAGCGAATCAGCCAGAGTATCCAGCGAATAATAAGGTTCAATTATTTCCGAGGTGCCGAGTTTGGCCAGAAAAGAACAAATTGCCAAAGCTTCTACCCCTTCAGCTTTCAATTCGCGCACACCGAGACTGCCCAGACGTTTAGAAAGTTTACCTTCCGTTCCGGTCAAAAGAGGTAAATGGGCAAAAGTCGGTACTTTGCCGCCGATAGCTTCAAACATCTGAATTTGCGAAGCCGTATTTGTGGTATGATCTTCACCGCGCACAATATGGGTAATGCCGAAATCACTGTCATCAATACATGACGGCAAATGATATAAATAGCTTCCGTCCTCGCGGATGATAATCGGGTCACTTAATTTTTCCGCTTCATACCGACAGTGGCCGCGGACAATATCGTCCCATTCGATAACCCCCGGCAAGAGCTTAAAACGATAGTGGGGTTTACGACCTTCCGCCTTGAATTTTTCCAAATCTTCTGCCGTATAATGTAAAGCCTGACGGTCATAAATCGGTGCCAAGCCTTTGGCCATAGCACGTTTCCGTTTTATTTCCAGTTCCTCCGGCGTTTCATAACAAGCATAAATACGACCGTCTGCTATCAATTTTTCTTTTACTTCATTATAGCGGTCAAAACGAGCCGACTGGCGTGCCTCTTCACTCCACTCAAACCCCAGCCAGACAAGGCTTTCCCGCATAGAATCTTCATATTCTTTTTTAGAACGGAGTCTGTCCGTATCATCAATCCTCAGCATAAATTTTCCGCCGAGTTTTTTTGCCAGAAGCCAATTAAACAAAGCCGTTCTGGTATTGCCGATATGCATAAAGCCAGTCGGGCTCGGTGCAAATCTTACTTTTATTTCAGACATTTAATTTCCTATTTTGCGCAAATTTAATTCAAAATCTTTGCGTATCATATAAATGTTGTCCGCCAATTTCAACCTTAAAATGCAGCATCTTCCAGTTTTTGTTCATTTTTTTCTTCATTATCGGCGGTAATTGTTTGCAAATCATCTAAAAACCAGTCAATTTCGCCATCGCTGTCATTATAAATCATCTGATAAAAACGGCTGCGAAAAGCCAGAAGCAGACTGCTTTCGCCGATTTTTATATCTCTGACCTGCAAACGGCCGTTATTTTTAGCCAAAGCAAACAATACACTGAACAAACCCTGTGATTTGTCGGCAGCAGTCTTATCTTTGGCCGAACCATTCAGACTGATAGCGCAAAAAACATCCACGCCGCTTTTTGTCGGAACTACACGGGAAATGGCAAAATTTATGTTTCCCTTCCCCAAATCCAGCGGATAGCTCTTATACAGACTGGATATATACTGCTTAAACAAGGGAACATATCTTTGCTTCTGTTCCGGTGTCATGGTTTTCCAATACTTCCCCATGGCAAATTTTGCGGCATTATCCAAATCAACATCATTATACAGAATTGTATCAAGCTCTTTATATTTGCGCTGCAAGTTTTTATCCGATAAAATATCCAATATCTCCTCACCTTTACTTTCGGCCCATTTTTCGGCTTCGGCAGGCGTGATTACTTCGGCAGCAGATACCAATGTCGGCAACATCAGACTCAAAAACAGTATAATAAGTTTTAAAAAAGATTTTCTTTTCATTCCAAATCCTATACACTGATGACAAATTTTTAATAAGTTTAGCAGAAAAATGGTTAAAAAGATGAAAATATTTTCAATATTTGGTATGTTATTTGTGATTTGCTGGACAACTTCCGCTCAAACACAGACAATAACGCAATTTCAGTCACCGGCTTATTACCAACAGCCTGTTTATAATCATCCGCTGGCTGTTCAGGCTCAGATAAAACGCAGTCCCATTGAACAAATGGTCTGGAACAACAAAATACGCTGCGGCAGTGATTTAAGCGTAAAGTCCTATGCCCATAAGGAAGACGGTGTATGGAGCGGCATTGATGCCGATTTATGTCGGGTCTTTGCTCAGGCCCTTTTGGGTGATAACAAAAAAATCCAAATGGTCAATGTTTCGCAAAAAAATATGGCGCGTGCTCTGAACGAAAATAAAATTGATGTGATGCTGAGCGGCGGTGCCTATTCGGCCAAAACAGAAACATCCCGACAGGCATTAAACGCAGGTTTTCTTTATTATGACCACCAAATGCTTATGGTTCATGCGGATGATTCCGATGATTTGGAAAATTACCGCGGTAAAAAAATTTGTTTATCAACAGATTCGGACTATTATAAAAATTTTGATGATTACAATATGCGCTATAACTTGGGACTGAAATATTTAACTTTCGGTACACTGCGGGAAGCTCGGGAAGCTTTCCTGCTTAACCGCTGCCAGATGATGACGGCAAGCGGCCTGATGCTGAACGGCATTCTGAAAGATTTACCGAGTGCCAACGCAAAAGTCCTGCCGCATAAAATTGCTTTACATCCCGTATATGCTTATGTTCAAAAAGACAATGCCGAATTACAGCTGGCATTGAAATGGATACTGAATGCCCTCTTTCTGGCTGAACAATATGATATCAATGTACAAAATCTGGAATTTTATACCACAAATGATAATCCTGAAATAAGAAATTTGTTAGGAGACGAACCGCAGTTGTGGACAGATTTGAAAGCCAAACCGAACTGGGTTAAAGAAGTTCTTTCTTTATTAGGAAGTTATGCCGATATCTACGACAAAAATTTAGGAATTGATTCAGACTACAAACTGGACAGAGACGAAGGTCGTCTGGTTAAAGACGGCGGCACCATTTACCCGTTACCGTTTATATAACAAGATACGAGAATAAATCTTATGAAAAAAACAAATAATCTGAAAAAAATGCTTGATTTATTCTAAAGAAATGTGTATCAAGTATCAGGATATTGATTTATTCTCTATCTTTATAGGGGTATAGCTCAGTTGGTAGAGCATCGGTCTCCAAAACCCCAAATTGATTTTTTCAAGTATTTAAATTTCCTACATTTTTATTGATTTTTCAATACGTTTAAGCAAAAAATTTTTTTTGCTTGGCGTACTTAGGCGTACCTAGGCGCACTCGTTTTTTCTAACTTTTTGGGTAGTATACAGGGTTATGAAAACAACGATACGGAGTTTTAGAAAATGGTTAAAAGTTTTCCAGGGGTACGCACAAAAGAATGTATCCGTAATAATAAAAAAGATGTTTATTTTTCTATTCGCTATACGCGGAACGGTAAACAGTATGAAGAAAGCATCGGCTATAAATCGGAAGGATTTACAGCAGCTCAGGCTTATGAAATTTTAAGCGAATTAAAACGCGATATAAAAACTGGTAGAGCACTTTCTTTAAGAGAGAAAACCGAACAACGCGAGCAGGAGAAAATAGCAAATGAGGCGGCAAATATGACGTTCTCAGAGCTTTTTGAAGAATATTACCAACCTCATATTCAAAATAAAGATAGAAAATCAACCTATGACAGGGAAGTCCATTTATATAAAAAGTGGTTAAAGCCTGTTTTGGGCGGTGTTAAGTTGAACCTCATTAGCCGCATTAGCCTCATAAGGGTGTTACAACCTATGGATAAAAGACGTTTATCCAATCGCTCAAAGAATTATGCTATTGCATTAACACGACAGGTTTTCAATTTTGCCATTAGAAACGAACTTTTTGCAGGAGATAATCCGGCAGCAAGATTTGACGAACTGAAAAAAGAAGATAATCGCCGAATGAAGTTTCTTTCAGATGAAGAATTAAACAATCTTCTGGAAGAACTTAAAAAACATAGTTATTCCGTTTATTTAATGGCGCTCATTTCCGCTGATTGTGGTTTGCGTGCCGGAGAAATTTTTAAATTAACTTGGGCAGATGTAAGCCTTGAAGAAAAAATGTTGTTTTTGCGTGATACCAAAAACGGCAAGAATCGTTTTGCCTATATGACAAACCGCGTTGCAGAAGAATTTTCTAAACTCAAACAAGGCGAGGGAAACGAATTTGTTTTCCAAAGTAAAACAGGAAGCAAGATTGAACACGTTTCACGGACTTTCGAAAGAGCAGTAAAGGCGTTGGGCTTAAATGACGGCATTACCGACCGTCGACAAAGGGTAGTTTTCCATTCTTTGCGGCACACTTTCGCAAGCCGATTAGTTCAAAAGCGAGTTTCCCTTTATGAAGTAAAAGAATTGTTGGGGCATTCTGATATTGCAATGACACAACGTTACTCACATTTGGCAAATGAAACACTACGTCAAGCAGTTGCCCGATTAAATGAATAGACTTGAGAAATTTTACCAAATTATTTTGTCTATTATTGCGAAAGAAATGCTCCGAAAATTTATTCTGTAAAAACAATGTGTTATTTTGCAAATTTTAAAATGAAACGCAGAATCGACTTTATTGTCTTTAACGAGCCATAAAGGAGTAAAAAAATGGCAAATTTTAGACAAAAAACGATAGCGGAAAAAATAACAAAATTGGTTGCGAAAATTGAGAAATTGCCTCAACCATTACCGGAAAAATTTTTAAAGCAATATGAGCAGAAAATTTTAGCCTATGCTCCATTAATTAATCGAGTAAAGCTTTGTGAGATTACACCTCTCAATGCTCATACTTTGAAGAACCTTGATTTAAGAAAGGAAGGAATAAAAAATCCTCTTCACGATCCTAATAACAATCAAGTCATATATGAAGTGGAGGAAGCTGTTGCATTTTTACGGTATATTTATTGCGATAAGCCAAAGCAAAAAATTGAGAAAGCTCAAAAGGAATTGGACGAGCTGAAAAAGGAACAAGCAAATTCAATTTACCCACAAGGATTTAGTTATAAATAAAATAATGGAGAAATAAAATGAAGATGAAGAATCTTTTAATTGAAAAACAGGAGAGAGAGGCGCAAGCCTCTCCACTCCCCAAACGAGAAGATACGGCAATATCTTCTCAGGACATAAACAAAATCTTGGAAACGCATAATTTCTTTGATATTGCAATGTTCTATACAAAACATAATATTAAAACCTTTCCAGTAAAAAGGCAAGGCAAATCCCCACTTTGCCCCAATGGTTTTAAGGATGCAACTACGGATAAAGTCGTATTGCAGGAATGGAACAACAAATTTCCCAACTGTAATGTGGGAATTCCGACAGGACGTATCAATAACATTTTTGTTGTTGATGTAGACGGCAAACAAGGTTTTGAATCCTTAAACCGTCTAGAACTTATTTATGGTAAATTGGACGCACCTACTGTTATTACAGGCAAGGGCAAGCATTTATATTTCAAAATGCCTGAAAATGTAGAGTTAAAATGCAGTACTAAAAAAATTGCTGACCACATTGATATACGGGCTAATGGTGGTTATGTGGTCGCTCCACCCTCTATCCACGAAAACGGACATCAATATACTTGGAAAAACTTTATTCCTAATCAAGGTTTTCCTGAGGCTCCCAGTTGGTTAATCTCTTTGATTACCAATGCCGAAAAACAACCTTTGCCCGTTTCAGGCGTGCTAGAAGAAATTGCAAGTGCACCCGAGGGAGAACGCAACGATACACTCTATAAGCGTTCTATCAGCCTTATAGGACGTGCAAAAAAGGAATTTTTAGATATGGAAGAAATTAAACAAAATATTATAAATGCCGCTATACTGTCCGGATTATCAAAAGAGGAATCTATTAAAACCTTTGAGAATGCTCTGAGGTTTGTGGAAGAAAATTGCAATATTCCGACAGATTCTGAACCTGATATGGATATTCTCAAAACAAAGGATTTATTGCCCGCACCAACCCTAAATACAAAAATATTTAAAGGGCTGGAAGATTGGGTAACTCAAACGGCTAAAAATACAAATGCGCCTGTTGATTATGTCGCTTTTTCATTGTTAGCAGGTGCAGCAGGAGTTGTCGGGTTATCCCGCACCATTTCAACACAAACCGATTGGGTACAACATTGTTGTTTATGGATAGGAATCGTTGGAGAACCAAGTTCTGGTAAAAGTCCTGCAATGAAACCTATAAGAGACATCCTAAATCAAATAGAATCCGAACGTAAGCCTTATTATTTGAGAGCATATCGCAAATGGGAGGGGGCTAAAGCGATTGCAGAACAAAAAGAGAGAAATTGGTATAAACAAATAAGAAAACTCCCTTGCGGAGATGTGGAGCGACCAGAAGATACATACATACCAGAAATGCCTAGCACCTACCATCTTTTGTATGGAGATACAACCCAAGAATCCATAACAAAAGAATTAGGTAATAATGTCAAAGGGGCATTAGTTCTGAGAGATGAGTTATCTGGTTGGATTGATGGTATGAACAAATATTCAAGCGGACGATCTGAACGAAGTTTTTGGTTGGAAACGTTCAGTGGCGGAAAATATATAGTCAACCGTGTTAAATTCGGAACGGATAGGGAAGAAGTTGAAGATTTAATGGCTACAGTTTTTGGCTCTATTCAGCCTCAAAGGCTCAAGAAAACGGTTAATAATGACAGCGGGGACGGGTTCCTTGCCCGCTTTCTTTGGGTATATCCAGCCCCTATACCGCCTGCTATCCCCTCAAAAAAGCCCTCAGCAACGGTAGTTTATAATGCCTTAAAGAAATTAGATAAATTGCTATCTCCTTACGATGAAAATGTAGAAGAACAAAGAAAATGTTTGTGTTTAAGTGATATTGCACAAAAACACTTTGACGATTGGCTTCTTCCGCATTTACATAAAATACGTAAGGAAGAAGACGAAAAGTTAAAAGATTTTCTTGGCAAAGGTCAAGGCTATGTTTTGCGTTTTGCTTTATTGCTTGAACTGCTATGGTGGGCAAGCTCCGAATATAGCGAACCGACAGAAGTAAGCCTTGAAGCTGTCCAAATGGCGATTGAATTGTATGACATATATTTAACCCCGATGTGTGAAAGGGTTTATAATATGTATTACAATCCAAATCAAAACATTGAGGCTCGTACTTTAGCACGGTGGATTATAGCTAACAAGCCAAGTAGTTTTACATTACACGATGTTTACCACAAAGGCAATGTAAAACATCTACGATTTAAAGAACCAACCGAACAAGCCGCAAACAGACTTATTGCCTTAGGTTGGTTAACTTGTAAATCTTCCCGCGAGGGAAATACAAAAGGAAGATCACGCAAAACTTATTATGTTAATTCCGAAGTTTACGAATTGGCAGAAAATTATTAAGAAAGGCAACGACAAAAGGGCGGGATTAAAACCCCGCCCTTTTATTAAAATGGAATATCATCTTCAGAACGTACTAAATCATCAAATATTCCTGTATAGCTATCAAAAAAACATTTAACCCTGCCGTAACAACCTTTTGCAAGTATTATCTCACATTCATTTTTTATTTTATCGCATTGTTTTTCCCACTCACGCCATCGTTTTTCAAAATGTTCCTGTTTTTCACCAGATTTGATTTTAGGTTCTTCATTCCAAAGGTAATAATATTCTCTAAAAAGAAACAATATTTTATCAACATATGGCAAAATCTTTTTATCTTCGCCACGAATATCACTCAAATATGGATGTTTATCTTTTCTATGTTCCAAATTACGATTTAATTGCGATAAAACCAGAATAGGAACATTAAAAGCTTGAGCAAGCTTTTTTATTTCTTTCATTCCCATATCGCTTCCCATAAACGGAAATAGTTGTATATAATCAACTACAATAAAAGCAACATGTTTCTGCTGATTAACCTGTTGAATAATATTTTCCATTTCACACATATCATCAAGATAATCACAAATATACAAAGGCAATTCAGATATACGTTTAGTCGCATTTATAATTGCTTCAAAATCCTCATAAGTTTTTTCAAAACAGACGTCACTATACCGCTGATATCTTGCTTCCCAGCTAGGTTGTTTTGTTTCATGAGAAATAAATCGTGGCAAAAGTATATCTCTTGAAGATTTTAAACTAAAATATAAAACACAATCTCTATTTTGTGGAATTTCTAAAAAAGTTTTCGCTAATTGATATGAACAGTTAACTGCAAAAGAAGTTTTTCCCATTGCAGGTCTAGCACCAAGCAAAATAACCTCACCATTTCTCATCCATTCCATTCGCTCATCTAATGTTTTTATACCAGTAGAAAGCCCCAATGGTTGACCTCGATTTTGGTATCTATAATCCAATTCTTCCAAATAAGATTGAATTACAGAAGAAATATGATAACAATTTTTATCCATTTAATTTTTCCTTTACAGAGAATAGCTGTAACCCCTCACGCCGATTATATTCATCAACGCGTTCACAACTATCGGGAAACCACTGACAAAGAAACCTATCCATTACAGGAAAATCTATTTTAACAGAGTGGAGTAACCGCCCGTTGTCTATCAAGTACCCCGTCCAATCGTCCGTTATTTCAGGAAACAACCGCCGAACATCATCGTGACAGGCAAGCTCATATTTCCAAGCAAATACACCAGCACCATTGGTTAAAATCCGCAATAAGGGATTATCTTTGATTAACTGAATAAACTGTTCCTTATTCGTTATCCGATAAATTTTATTCTTTATATTTTCTTCCGGTGTGTTCATTATCCTAAATCCTTAATATCAATTTCTTTAACCTTAACGCCCATTTCATCAAATATATCAACCATGCCGACAATATCAGATTTGACATAAATATGTTCTTTATCAAACTTAATAATTTCTTGACCAGTACCCCACGCAGGGCAACGCACATTTTTCCCGCCATTCCGCACAATAGCAATCGGACCTTTAAGCGTATAAGGACAAGTTGTTATTTTAGAACCGATAACGGACATATCTTTAAGGTATTCAATCATTGATTTTATCCTTTGTGATATTAGATTGTTTATTCAGAAATTCTAAAAGGCTATTAGCTTTTGATAGATTTTCATTTATATGATTAACTGTAAGAATGTCTTTTTTATCAATTTTTAAGGTTGCAATATCTTTTTTGATTTGCTGAACAAGAGGCATAAAATCAACATAAAAAGAATGTTGCATATCCGCCAATACTTGCAGTTTCGCCTTAAAAATATCATCATTCATATTTTACAAATCCAAGTCATTGATTGAAATTTCTTTTATTTTATATCCATTTTCATCATAAACATTAACAAGAGACGCCATATTTCTGTCGCGAACATAGATGTAACTATTATCACACTTTAATATTTCACAACCAGGAACAGCACCTGAACAACATCCGCCAAGAGCTATTCCATTTCCATTAGTAAGAGAAACATTTAAAACACCTTGCATAATGTGAGGAAAATTATTTATTCTTCCGGTACAACTATCCTCTATAAAATCAATCATTTTCACATCCTTTCACAAAAAAACTATACTTTTTAGCTACGTCAAACTATGACGCATTGTTTATAAAATCTTGGACATCTTTTATATCTATTGCCTTTTTATAAGCGTAGGTCGTTGTTCTTCCCAGACGATAAGCCGCTTTATATCCTTTTGTTACAACTGCTTCCTGTAAATCTTTTATTAAAGATTTACTATTAAGGGTTATTTCCTTATTATCACTGGCAAACTTAAAGCAGAGTTTGACCTCAGAAGTTACGCCGTCCTCAAAAGATATTTCTATTTGTTTGTAATTCTCACCATTTCCGCAATTTACCCAATCAAAATAGCAAGCATAAAAACCACCGCGAGCATTATTAACCCAGTCAATATTAAAATCGTGTCCATTTAAGACAGAGCTCAGATAATCAAACCATTTTTCCTTGCACCAAGTTCTTATTTCAGCATCATCACAATTTTTTATCCGCTTTTCTATACTATCCAGTCGGCTGTAAAAACTCTCAAATAACAAGTTGTTTTCAGGATTCGTCTTTAA
>JAUNIW010000005.1:0-1738 GCA_030523245.1 Pseudomonadota bacterium | reverse complement strand
CCAACATATCTTTACGCCGCAGGGAACAACAATCGCATTGCGGCAATATGGAAACATCAGATGATTTATAAGAACGGACATAGTCTAAGGTTTTCAAATAACAAACTTTAATTTTCCGCCCCGAAGACAAAGCACTATTTTTCAAAGCCTGAACATATTTAACAATTTGATTGCTATGTTCTTTTGTGCCTGTTTTATCTTCAACAATCAACAAATGAGAAGAGGTAACCGCCAAAACATCAATATCTAAATATTGTTTTCGTATCTCTAAAATTTCTTCCTTAGCAGGAATACCACACTTTTCTAAAAATAAATGCGCAATTTTAAATTCCCTCGGATAAGCCTTTTTGTACTTATCCATTCCAAAGGCTAATAAATAACAAATAAAAGCATCTTGCGACAACTCGCTTGTTGCATAATCAAATATATTCGGCTGTTCCATTTTATTACTCTCCAGTTAAAGACAAACCACCTTTTGAAAGGTGGTCGGAGAGTTCGTAAATCATATTGGTGTCAATGATTCTTTTAGCCTTTCAAACTATATTTTTTCAGAGATATAGATATAGTTCTTGGACATTCGCTAAAAGCTCCCCGACCATATCACTATGAATCGGGGATATATTTATTATCAGCTATTACGAGTAACTGACAATTTGACGATGTTATATCCTAGCACCGACACCAATATTGAGCTTACGACAGCTCTCTTGCACCCAAAGGCACTCAGAACGCAGTTTCCCACGTTCAAGAAAAATATAACGCAATAAAAGTTGAAAAGCAATCTATTGTTCGAACCTATCAAGAACTTATTTAACGCAAGCAAAACTATCCCCAACTTCAAAGGGTTAGCCTAATAAGTGTGGACATTTAACAAAAAGGGCGCGAAAATATTTGTGTGGGGCAAAGAGCCAAAAAGCTAATGAGGCTAACGCGGCTAATGAGGTTCCCCTCTAAAGCCCGCAAAAAACATTGTAAATAGGTGTCTTCCAAAAGGTTTAGGGATAAAAAAGGGAAAAAATTTATAGGCAGGAAAAATTAGTTTTTACAGCCGGTTATAAAAATTGAATTTTTTTCCTTAAATAAGGAATTTATGAGTGGGCTTAAACGCTGCAAACGCAATGTTTTGCAAGGAATAGAAAAAAATACTTGATTTCTATTTTTTTATACGATATAAAACGGGAAGATTTTGTAGGGGTATAGCTCAGTTGGTAGAGCATCGGTCTCCAAAACCGAGTGTCGTGAGTTCGAATCTTACTGCCCCTGCCACTCAAGATAAAGACGCTGAAAAGCGTCTTTTTTCTTTATAAATCAATAACTTAACCGAGTCCGTGTGAGGTGCTGCCATCAGAGCCATTTTTGGGTGGTTACACGGACTATCCCAGATAAAATCCTTTGTTTTACAAGCGGTTAAGTAGGTTCTAATCCTATCGGGTTTCGGGATATATTAGTTAACAAAAATCAGATTTGAAGCCAACCTAAAAGAAAAGTTTTTGCCGTTGACGATGATTTATTTTTTTATATAACCTCTGCAAATTTTAGCAGAAGTTCAATATTATTTCGGTTTTACTTTTTCTTAAATCTCGATAATTTATTATAGGTTTGGGAATTATAATATGGCAGATTTAAAAACAGACTTTCAAAATTGGCTAATTAAGCAAGGATGCAGAGAACGGACAGATAAAGGCCGTCCCAGCACTGTATATGAATATTGCAAGCGAATTGATAGACTGTGCGATAA
>JAUNIW010000038.1 GCA_030523245.1 Pseudomonadota bacterium | reverse complement strand
CACCAAAATATATTATTAACTTAAATTTTTTATCATTATGTTTACAGATTTTTTTCTTAAAAGACGTATTCTTGCAAAAGAGATGTTGTCAGAAAAGCAACAGCTCAGAATGTTGGAATTACCTGATGTGGCAGAGCTGCTGAAAGTGTATATGACAGAACACTGGCTTTGCGGATCAGCTCAGCTCAAGCTGCTTGAGTTGCCGAATAATAAAGAGCTTGTGAGGCTGTATCAATCAAGTTGGTCCTTAAATGATGAGGTTCTGCTTAAGTTGTTGGAACACGCGGATAATGAAGAGCTTATAAAGAGGTATATATCAAGCTGGAGTTGCGGTTTAAAGTTTCAACTCAAACTCTTTGAATTGCCGAATGCCGAAGAATGGATAAAGTTGTACATATCAAAGTGGCAGCTTCATTATATGGTCGAGCCTAAGTTGTTTGAGCTTCCTGATGCGTCGGAAATGATAAAGGGATACATATCAAAGTATCATTGTGAGGGTGGTTGTGAGCTTAAACTGTTTGAATTACCAAATGCCGAAGAATTAGTGAAGTTGCACATATCAAAGTGGAAACTCTGTCCGTCGGCCGAGCTTAAGCTGTTCGAATTACCGAATGCTGCAGAGCTGGTAAAGATATATGTTTCCAAGAACGGTCTTTATGACGAATCAGAGCTTAAGATGCTTGATTTACCGAATGTTGCAGAACTTTTGAAGATATATGTTGCAACCCGAAGTCTTTGTCCCGAAGCGCAGAGTAAGCTGTTTGATTTACCCGATGCCGCAGAGTTGGTAAAGATATATATATCAAAAAGAAAACTCAATAAAAGTCTTGTGCAAAAAGTACTTGAATTGCCGAATGTCACAGAGTTGATGCAAATATATGTATTTAGGTATATTACCGGATAAGTGTCTGATGTTGAGTGCATGAAAAATACAAAAACCTACGCCTTAGATGCGTAGGTTTTTGTATTTAACTAACTGTAAAATAAACGTTTTCGGCGTATAAAAAAAGTCCGTTTTAAACGACCGTTTATTATGGACAAAGCATCCTGAGAGTACAACAAAAAAGGAGGCTTTACAATGAGTAAACTCAAACAAAGTATAGCGGTGACGGCTGTATTGGCGGGGTGGTTTTATCTCCGCCTTTGGTACCGAAAAATGAAAAAAGACTCATGCTTTAAATGCGTGAGTCTTTTCTTTGTTAAATCCTCTTCGGCTTTATTTGTAAAGCGGAGTATATTCAGTGTATGAAACGGCGTCATAGAGTTCTGTTTCTTCATCAAAAACAAGACATATTCCTCTTGTTTTGAGCACTTTCTCACCTTCTTTGGCGCCCAGCCAGTCACTGTTTTGTTTTGGTGAGGAACGGATAATTTTTCCGTCACTCAAATAAAACATTGTCAGGTTTTCCGTATCTTCTCCTTCACCCTCTTCTTTAATCATATTATTAGAAATAGAGAGCTCATAAGAAGCCGGAGAGTTCATAATAAAAGCCGAACTTACACGCTTGATATAAACAATCTCCTCTTTCGCTTCCTTGCATAAAGGTAATTTTTGTGCTGCAGAACGAAGCAGAGAACAGTTTTTCTTCCATTTGTTACAAGACTTCACGGAAGCTAAATAAGCCTCAATCAGACTGTCTCTCTTGTTTTGCAGCTCTTGGAACTGCGGCCGGAGAAACAGACAGCTTGCGGGCGTAAGCGTTAATTCCTGTTTTTGTAAACAATATTTCCTGACAGGCGTTTTTAACCCGAAATAAAGAAGGATTGTTGCAATCACAACGTAAACAATATACTTAAATTTCATAATTTTTATTTGTTTAACAGTAAGACATACGTTTTATCAAAATATGAATCAGAGAGATTCTTGTCCAGATTGTTGGTGATATAGTGTTCAAGCGAAAAGTTTTTTTCTTTATAGCGCCTGATAACCGTATCGCCTTCTCTTGCCAACAGCCATAGCTGGTGGTCTTTAATCTGATAACACAGATAAGTACCGTCGGATAAAATAGCATTAACGTAGTTAAGCTTTGTATCACCCGTATAATAAGCATAGCCGTTCAGACTAAGTCTGGCATTGGACGAGAATAAACTGTGTCTGAGCTGGAGCATAACAGAGGCATAGGCCTGATAACTCCAAGGTAACACATCACTGTTAAGCCATAATCTTGTGATAGTGAGCTTTTCTTCTTTGTTTTTACAGGTTTGGCGGAGTTTTTCCAGTTTTGTTTCCAAGGGTTTGGAAAGTGTTTGTAATGTCTTGTCATATTCAAGGACATAATCATTTTCCTGCTGGATGTTTTTTTCGGTTTTCTTAAGAATAATGTTCTCTAACGCTTTGATATTAAACAAGTTTGCCGCTAAAATCTTTTTTTCGGAACTGTTAAAATTGTTATCAGAAGCAAAAGTTTTGTTCCATCTTGTAACGGAGGTAATTTCTGCTTCCTGCATATAACCAAAACGCAAAAGTTCGGATTTGGGCAAAGATGTGGTATAGGGTGTAAAGAACCACACAATGCTGTAAACAGAAAGTCCGATTGAAATGATAACGGAAGCAATCTTTCTGTCTAACAAATCAAAGGCAAGCACTATTATCGCCAAAACGATAACAAGATAAAAAATAAGAAATGCTGTCCATGTTTTGCAAACTGTCAGAAGATAGGTAGAAAAACACAGATAAAACATAATTCTTAACCAACATGTTTCAGTTTTGACATCTATATCATCCGGTAACAGAAAACAGCACAGGAGTACACCAAAACCGACCAAACAGTATTTATCAGCATCAGAAATGAATTTTGTATGAAAGACATAAATGATACTGAAGCAATGTCCCAGATGAGAAACATTGTAAAACAAACTGCAATGCAGCCGTCACACCATTTTAATAATATTGACTTTCCCATAATATAAAAATTTAATAATACAATATTTGTCTGTATTATAGGGAAAAATAGTTTTTTGTCAATAATAAATATGTAACATATAATTTATCGGAAAAGAGCGGAGTTTATTTTTGATAAGCAGCACAGCAGGCCTTTAATACCGGCAGATATTTTTCATTTAAGACAAAATCCTGAGGGTAGGGGTTTTGCAGCAAATGGTGAATATTTTGTTCAATCCGTATTTCCTGCGGGATAAAATGCCGGCAGAAAGCATACATTGCCGCAGCCGGATTGCTGATGTTGTAACCGATTTTTTGTAATAAAAGCAGCATATTGTTTTCGGATACTTCATCAGCTTCTGTCAAATCATACCATAAACCAATTCCTTTTTCTGCAAGAGCCTGCCATGGAAAAGCGCAGCCGGGGTCAGGTTTGCGCTCGGGCGCAATGTCAGAATGACCAACAACATTTCGAGCCGGAATGTGATGACGGTCAATAATTTCCCGACAAAGAGATTCCACACTTGCTAGCTGCCGTTCATTATAGGCTTCTTGTCCCATCGACAGAGAGCTTATTTCTATGCCGATGGAATTATGGTTCAGATTGTCATATTTCCGCCAGGAGCTGATACCGGCGTGCCAAGCGCGTTTATTTTCCGGCACAAGCTGTATGATATCGCCTTTTAAACCGATAATGTAATGCGCACTCAGTTCTTTTTCTTCCAATACGGCAATCATTTCATCGGTATCATGCGCGCTGCAGTGCAAAACCAGAGTATCTACAGGCAGCGGCCGTTCGTTATAATAGGGTAGAAAATGTGTTCTCATATTTCCTCTAAAGACAGATAAAAGCATATTGTGTCGGATAGTCTTTAGGCTTGTCAATCAAACCTAAATGAGTGTTGCGGCGATAACTGAAATAACCGTTTTCCGGAGGATAGGTATCTATGCGGTCGTTAACGATATTTGTAATACCCAAATAGCGCAATTTATCGGTTAAATAACCGCTTAAATCAAAGAAAAAATGTTGTGTATCTTTACCGGCTGCGAAATATTTTTCGTTTTGGCTGTTTTCGGCAAGTAAAACGTTTTTCATATCCGTTCCGACTTCAAAAGAAGTTTGCTGCAGGCAGGGGCCGACGGCAGCAGCGATGTCTTGCGGTATGGCGCCTTTTCTTTGCATCAGGGCTACGGTGTTTTCGACAACCCCTCTGTAAGCACCGCGCCAGCCTGCGTGCGCCGCACCGATAACACCATGTTTGTAGTCGGCCAGTAAAACCGGTGCGCAGTCAGCTGTTTTGATGCCCAGCAGAATATGCGGATTTGTGGTAACGGCACCATCGGCCGTCTGGGTAAACTGCTGCGGCAAATCGGCTTCGACAACAAGGTTGGAAACACCCTGGTTAAGCGTAAACATATCTTCGTAATTTTTATGAAAATATGCTGTTATAATCTCAAAATTCTGCCGGACGGCAATTTTAGAATCCTGACTGTTATAATTGGTATTTAATGAGGTATATTTTCCGGTTGAAACGCCGCCGTCTGCGCCAAAAAAACAATGTTTTTCAAGCGGAAGGTTTGAAGCTTGATAACTCATAGAAAACTTTCTCCGTATTCCATAGGGGCTAAATTCCAAAAAGCACAGATTGTCTGAGCTATGTCGGCATAAGTTTGACGCTGTCCGATGTTTTGACTTGTTACTTTTTTGCCGAACATCAAAACAGGTACTTGTTCGCGTGTATGGTCTGTTCCGGCATAAGTCGGGTCACAGCCGTGGTCTGCCGTGATGAATACAAGGTCATCATCAGACAGAAGCGGCAGAAGTTCCGGCAGGCGGCGGTCAAAATATTCCAGTCCCCGAGCGTAACCGTTTACATCTCGGCGGTGTCCGTAAACCATATCAAAATCAACAAAATTGGTAAAAATAAGAGCATTATCAGGCGCTTTGCGAACCTGTTCCAGAGTTACGTCCCATAATTCTTCCAAACCGCCGGCTTTGTAAGCCTGAGTGATGCCGGAACCGGCATAAATATCTCGGATTTTACCAATGGAAATTACCTCGTGTCCGGCTTGAGCCGCTTTATTTAAAACAGTTGTCCGGGGCGGGGTGACTGAATAATCGTGACGGTTCTTGGTACGGGCAAACTCTCCGCGATGTTCGCCAATAAACGGACGGGCAATCACTCGGGCAATATTGTAGGGTTTAACGGCGGCAAACGCAATGTCACAGAGTTTATACAGATTGTCCAGTCCGAAATGGTTCTCGTGGCAGGCAATTTGAAGAACACTGTCAGCCGAGGTGTAAAAAATCGGCTTTCCGGTTTTGATATGTTCTTCGCCGAGTTCTTCAATAATGGCAGTTCCGGAAGCGGCTTTATTGCCCAGAATACCGGTAAGTTTGCCTTTGCGGCAGATTTCTTCTGTCAGTTCCGGCGGAAAAGACGGATAGTCCGGTTTGAAATATCCCCAGTCAGACAAAACAGGTGTTCCGGCCATTTCCCAATGTCCGGAAGTTGTGTCTTTGCCCTTGCTTATTTCTTTGGCGTGTCCGAATTTATGGCCGATATTTAAAGCAGGCGGTGTTTTGCTGTTTAGGCTTACGATTTCACCGCTTGCCTCCAAAGCAGCTGTTTGCAGTCCCAGACTGACCATATTCGGAATTTCAAGGCCGCCTTGTTTTTGGACAATATGGGCAAATGTGTTGGCGCCGGTATCCGCAAAGGCAGACGCATCCGGCGCGCCGCCGATACCGAAAGAATCCATCATCAATATAATAACTTTACCACTCATCTGATATCTCCTGCATAATTGGCTGTACTTATAATGGCACAGTTTTGGCAAAATGCAATAAAAGAATGAGTCGGTAAAATTATTGCATGTGTTGCGGATAGCGGCATGCTTGCAATTTTATCTGCGACGGAGGCATCATCATAACGTCTTCGGTGCTTTCTGACTTTTCACCGGCGGCGGCAAAAACTTCTTCAGCGTAGGCTTTTTTAGCCATATAAAGCAAGAACAGCGGCCGTTCCAGTTTGAGTTTTCCCAATACTTCTTCCAGAGCCTCAAAACTGTCATAAATTGTACCGGCAAAATAAAGATAGTTTTTCATTTCAGATTCTTGTATTTTCGTTGTATTCATTTTACACCTCGTTCATAAAATAATTGTACAGATATTGACATAAGCATGGCCGTTATATTTTAAATATGGAAAAAAAAGTATCTTGACAGCGGTTTTTCCTGAAAATAAAGGAGTCGCACAAAAAAATAGTTTTACATATTTAAATATGTCTGAATCTCCCTATGGTGGAAACGTAAGGCTTTATGCGGGATAACGTATATTTTTCTATCCCAGTTTTCCACAACTTCATCAATAATGCTGCGGTTGATGTCGAAATTTTCATGCAGCCTGTTTTGTGAAGATAAATCATGAATAATCACGTTGGCAAAAGTCGGTGTTGTCATTGGCATCTCCTTTTGGGTTGATAGTTCCAATATAAATATCCTCAGTCAAATATAAAGCCAAAATAAACCAAAGGTCATGTCAGTAATTAGGCTTATTTTTTAATAAGATATTATAGTTTTGATATATTATAGGAAATTACATATTGGATTCAATGATGCCGCCACCGATTAAAATTTCGGCAGAAGAACCTTCTTTTTCGTAAAATACAACAGATTGTCCGGGAGCAATGGCTTTTTGCTTGGCATAAAAACGAACCTCCAGCTTTCCGTCCGGCAAAGGTATTACCCTGACGGGAGTCGGCTGTTGTGATGAGCGGATTTTCGCCACGCATTCCAGCGGTTCGGACAATAGGGCTGCTTCGCCACAGATATCTGCAGCAATCAGGCCGGAACGTTCGCATTCTTCTTCAAAGCCGACAATTACTTCATTTTTTTCTTTATTAAAGCCTAATACATAAAGCGGCCGTTCGGCAGCAATTCCCATACCGCGCCTCTGGCCGACGGTGTAATGCCAAATTCCTTGGTGCTGACCTAAAACGCGGCCGTCCCGAGTAACAAAATTACCAATCTGCGGTTCGTTTTGCAAAATATCATTGATGTCGCCGGTATAAAAATCCTGACTGTCCGGTTTATCCGACACGTCTAATCCAAATTCGTGTGCCAGTTCGCGTACCCGTTTTTTGGTCAGGGCGCCCAAAGGCATCAAAATATGCGAAAGCTGCTCCTGATTAAGGCGATACAGAAAATAGGACTGGTCTTTGGTCTGGTCTGCGCCGCGTTTGATGACATAGCGGTTTCGTTTTTCATCAAACATAACCTGCGCATAGTGTCCCGTGGCAAATTTATCAAATTCAATGCCCTGAGCAGCTGCTTGTTCCGGCAAGGCATTGAATTTGATATACGAGTTGCACATCACGCAGGGATTTGGTGTGCGTCCGGCTTTATATTCATGTTTGAAATTTTCTAAAACCATTTGCTTATAGCGGGAAGAACAGTCCAAAACATAGTAGGGGATATCTATTTTTTGACATAGTGCCCGTGCGGCCTCAATGTCTTGTTCTTCATGAGGCGAAAAGCAGGAATCAGCCAGAGCGTTTCCTTTGAAATGCGTGTCTTTGTCCCAAATGGACATCGTTGCGCCGATAACTTCATGTCCCTGACTTTTTAACAGACAGGCCGTTACGGACGAATCTACGCCACCACTCAAACCAACCAAAACTTTCATAGCTTTTTACCCCATCTTTTAAAAATAAAGAAACTCCGGATGACAAAATCCGAAGCCTCTTTAAAAAACCAGCATCTTAGAACGGAATGTCATCATCCAAATCAGAAGGTGCGGCGGCCGGACTGTTATCCCAGCCGGAAGCTACGCCGCCGGCCACCGGTGCAGCTGAAAATACATCATTACCGCCGGCCGGAACACTGTCTCCGCCGTTCTTAGAATCCAACATAACCAGTACGCTGTTGAAATTTTGTAAAACAACTTCGGTTGTGTAACGATCCATACCGTTATTATCTGTCCATTTACGGGTTTGCAACTGGCCTTCCAAATAAACTTTTGAACCTTTGCGCAAATATCTTTCGGCAGTATCGGCTAGCTGTTGGTTGAAAATGACCACACGATGCCATTCGGTACGGTCTTTACGTTCTCCCGTGTTTCTGTCTTTCCAGCTGTCGGAAGTCGCCAAATTCAGATTAACGATTTTTGTACCGGATTGCGTATTGCTGACTGTCGGATCGGCACCCAAATTGCCAACCAAAATAACTTTATTAACTCCAACCATTATTTTTTCCTTAAATTTAATTAAACTTGTTTAAGCATAGCGGCTTTTTTGAAAAGCGCAACTCAAAAAAATTGTTGCTGCACATTTTTAAGCGGCATTGTCTACAGCCGGACAAAGCTCGGCCAGAACTTCTTTTTTCAGGGTTACGTTATCAGCTTTTCCGGTTGCAAATACCGGTAATTTTTCATGATACAGAATAACCCGCGGCAAATAAAGTTCGGACATACCGTTATTTTTGACAAAGTCATGCAGCAGGGCCGACGTTACTTTTTCATTATTCGTTACCAGAACAATTTGTTCGCCTTTGCTTTCATGAGGAATGGCAACAACGCCATAGTTGTATTCCGTCCCCATTTCCTTTGTCGCATCCATAACCATATCCTGCACGGCGTTCAGGGAAACCATTTCTCCGCCGATTTTGGCAAAACGTTTGATACGGTCTTTAATGGTAAAGAAACCGATTTCATCCATTTCTACCACATCACCGGTATGATACCAGCCGTCTTCCGGCGGAACCAGTACACCCGGATTGTCCGGCATGTAATACCCCTGCATGACATTCGGTCCTTTAACACAAAGCTCTCCGCCGGTACTGATACCGCTGACCGGTGTAATTTTGAATTTCATTCCCGGCATAATTTTGCCGATAGAGCCGAATTTATTAAAGATGCCGTTATTGGCCGTCATAACCGGAGAACATTCGGTTGCGCCGTAGGCTTCCATCATGCGTACGCCGGAATGTTCCATCCACATACTGCGGGTATCGGCTTTGGCTGCTTCACCGCCGGAATACATTAAGCGTATGTTGTGAAAATCATACGGGTGGGCAATTTTGGCATAACCGCGCAAAAATGTATCGGTACCAAGCATCAGCGTTGCCCCGAGTTCATAGACCAGTTCGGCCACAATACGATAGTGCAGCGGTGACGGATACAAAAATAATTTTGCGCCTTCAAACAACGGAAACAGAGTTCCCACGGTCAGACCAAAGCTGTGGAACATCGGTAGGGCGTTAAACAGCAAGTCTTTGAAATTGATTGTCTGAATGGCCGTCATCTGTTTAATATTGGCAATGATATTGGCATGGCTCAAAACAACACCTTTCGGTGCGCCTTCGGAACCGGAGGTAAACAGAATAACGGCTTTTTTATCCCCGCCCACCGGATGCGGCACGTGTTTGATTTTATAACTGATAAAAGCACCAATCTTGGTCCAGAGAGGCATTTTTTTTGCAATATCTTCCAGATAAACTATGTTGCAGCCGGCATTTTTCATGTCTTCAATCACATTTTCCATTTTGGCTTTAATAATAAAGGCACGAGATGTCAGAACGGTTTTAACCAGAGCTGTTTTGCACATGGAAATCATATTTTTGGAGCCGACCGAGAAGTTAATCATTACCGGTGTACGGTTATAAGCCGAAAGGCCGAAAAATGTACAAACCGTTGCAATGGCGTTTGGCAAAAGAATACCGACGTTTTCATCAACTTGTGTAAACTTTTTGAAACAACGACCCAAAGCAAAAGAAGCAATGATAATATCTTTATAGGATTTTTGTTTGCGGTTTATATCTTCTATAATGCGCGGGCGTTTAGAGAAAAAGCCGTTACGGGAATAGACTTTTGCCGTTTTCATCAGTTGGGCGAATAAGGAGATGTCCTTATTATAGTTAATATCAAAGCACATTTCGCGCAAAATCATATAAACTTCATTACTGATGTGGTCACGTTGGCGGCGCAGTTCGTCTTTGAGTTTAAAGCTGCAAGGTTTTCCGACATAGATGCGCATTTTAGGCAGAGGGCGGTGCGGCAGTTTTCCTTTTGTTTTAGAAAAATAACCGTATTGCGGACCGTCTATCCAAACCGGAATAATCGGTGCTTTGGATTTATCGGCAACCAGTCCCGGTGCTTCATAAATTTTCATCAGTCCGCCGTTTTCGGTAATTCGTCCTTCGGCAAAAATGACAACCAGACGGCCTTCGTCAACCTTGGCTATCAGCTTTTTAATGTCTGACGGTTCAATCGGGTTAAAATGTATAACATCGGCCCGCTGCATCAAAAAACTTATCCAGTGGCGGCGATATAGATGACCATTTAGGGCAAATACCGGATTTCCCGGCAAAAAAGCAAACAACAAAATCGGGTCAAGATAAGAAACATGATTAACCACATAAACACCTTTTTTAGGCAGTTTGTTTACATCAAACTCGAAAATACATTTTGCTTTCATCAAACGTAATACCATACGCAGGCAAAATCTGACAAACTCTTTCACAAGTCCAACCTTTCTGTTATTAAATAATGTCTTAAAATATAATATTCCTGATAATTTGTAAAGCAAAAACCAAGAGATATGCAATAGTCCGCCGGTATGTTATAACATGCTGATTTAATGATATTTATTTAATCTTATCCCCAGTTTTAAGTCAAAAACTTGCCAAAATTTATATAATACGATATGGTACAGTTCAGGTAACGCAACTTGAGTGGGTTACTATGTTTTAATAACTAAAAGGTCTAAAATGAAAAAGGTTCTTACTTTAACCGCCTTGAGTACACTTCTGCTTTCAACCAGCGCTATGGCTGCCGGTTTCCATTTGAGAGAGCAGTCAGCAGCCGCTCAGGGTAATGCTTATGCCGGTGCGACGGCCGGTGCGGAAAACAGCTCCTATACTTATTATAATGCGGCGGGACTGACACGTCAAAAAGGTCTGCAGGTCAATTTGGGAGCAACATATATTGCACCGCGTGCTACAGCTAAAAATGTCCGCAGGGCAGACGGAACGCGTGATGCCGATGTTGAAAACGTTGTACATTCGGCTGTTTCGCCAAACGGTACGGTTTCATATCAACTGAATGATAAAGCTTTTGCCGGTATTGCCTTAAACAGTCCGTTCGGCATGATTACAAAATATGACAGGGACTGGGCCGGTGCCGATCACGGTATTACTTCGGATTTGAAATCAGCTTCGATTACGCCGATGCTGGCTTATAAAGCAACGGATAAACTTTCTCTGGGTGCCGGTTTGCAAATGCAGTATGTATGGGCTCATCTGACCAACAGCCACAGTTCCTCTTATACCAATATCGTTACGGAAGGCGGCAATGATTTTGAGATGGGATACCAATTAGGTGCTTTGTACGAATTTACGGATGCAACCCGTATTGGTGTCGGTTACCGCAGCAAAATTCAGCATAAGTTAAAAGGAAATATGAAATCCAGCGGCAGTGCTTTGGCACAAAGTTCTAATCCGTATTATGCCGCTGCCGGTGCGCAGGCCAATGCCTTGATGAATCAGCATATCAGCGCTAAATTGACCACGCCGGCCATGCTTTCTGTTGGTGTATATCATGATATTAACGAAAAGTGGGCGGTTATGGCCGAATATCAGCGTGTTTTTTGGAGTTCTTTCAAAAATCTGACGTTTGTCGGGGAAAAATATAATACGCCGGCCGGTTATATTTCCCGAGTTAATGAAAACTGGCGGGATACCAATTTTTATGCCGTCGGTACAAGCTACCAGCTGGATAATCAGTGGAAACTGCGTTTGGGGTTGGCTTATGACCAGAGTGCCGTCCGTTATGCACACCGTACGCCGCGTATTCCGGATTCTGACCGTATTTGGTATTCTCTCGGTTTGAGCTATCAGTATAATGATAATCTGAGCTTTGATATCGGCGGTACTTATATTAGAGCGCACAGTGCCAAAATGAATACCGCTGTGACGGAAAACAGCGGGGCAAATGTTTCGGCGGACTATTCAAATTCCGTTAAAGTGTTTGCGTTTTCGGTTAATTACGCGTTCTAAGCTCTTTATAATGCGAAAAAAAACTCTCGGCAATGTCGAGAGTTTTTTTGTATCGTCAATAAAAATTATTTTGCAAAAGAAGCTTTCAAATTATTCAAAGAATTTTTTGTGTCTTCCAAAGCTTTTTTCTTTTCTGCGGCTTTAGCATCACGTTCGGCTTTTTCGGCAGCTTGTTTTTCAGCCAATTCTTTCTTCTTGGCAGCTTGTTTTTCAGCCAA
>JAUNIW010000092.1 GCA_030523245.1 Pseudomonadota bacterium | reverse complement strand
GGAGGGGCTTCAATGACTAAAATTCGCGAATGGTTGCGAAAAAATCCGCAAAAAGCAGCAAAAGAAATGGCTGAAAACGAACGTTTTATTTTTCAGCGTATTGTTGATTCTGACGGTCCGGTCGGTGCTTACGGACTTTCATTGACAGCAGGCCGCAGCATGGCGGTAGATAATTCTTATATTCCGCTGGGGGCCATGATGTGGCTGGATACGGTTAATCCGGACAACGGAAAAATAGAAAAGATTGTTTTTGCGCAGGATATCGGCAGTGCAATTAAAGGTGTCGTTCGCGGTGATTATTTCTGGGGACACGGCGAAGAAGCTCTGGCTGAGGCCGGTCGTATGAATTCTGTCGGAAAATACTATTTGCTGGTGCCTAAATATTCGACACCGAAGGTAAAATGATGCCTGAAAACAGCGAAGATGAAGCATTTTGGTTTGAAACGGTTAAAGGTGTTCAAAAAACACCGGCGAATCGCGTTGTTTCCACAGTTAAACAGCAAAACAGAAAACAAACGGAAAAAGTATATTATGCCGTGAAACAAGAATTTTCGACATATTCTAAGTTTTTAGATGATTTCGAAAATGGCGGTATTGATAAATCAACGCTCAAAAAATTTAAACGAGAAGAATTTAAGGTAGAAGCCGTGCTTGATTTGCATGGTTTTAAAGAAGATGAGGCCTTTGCCAAAGTTGACAGTTTTATTCCGCAAAGCTATGCGCTGGGGCGTCGATGTGTGATGATTGTTACGGGTAAGGGTACGCGGGTGCATCCTGATGAAGATATTTTTGCTGCGAGAGGTGTTTTACGCAAACAAGTACCGCAATGGCTTAATATGGCACGATTGAGGGCTATGATTTTGATTTTTAAGCATCCGTCCGAAAAATTGGGCGGAGAAGGTGCTTTGTATATTTTGCTGAGGCGAAATAAAGAACTTTAATAAGCCCGTCGCAAGTATTTGTTTAAATATTGTCGGGCCATGCTGTACTCTGTTTCATAGGAAGAAGATTCTTTCTGCGTCTGCATATTCGTTTTTTCAACAAGTTTTTCACAAAATTCTTTTTCTAAACAATATGTTATTGTTTCTGACGGAATAGAAATGTATAAATCTGTGTAGTTTTGCAAATGAAACAGATGATGACTGAAAATTTCTTCCATTTCCGGAAAATCGGTGTAATTGCTTCCGGATTGGGCCAAGTGTGTTGTTTCGTGGAAAGCCAAGCTTAAACATTGTGTTCCGTTGTATTTTTTCAAAAAATTTTTATTGATAGAAATATCTTTTTCCTCGGCAAAAGCATCTGTTTCTATCCAGTCGGCTTGTTTTTCATCATTGATTTGTTTTTGACTTAAATAATGTATTTTAGGCGGTTCGATGCCATTTACTTCGGCTGTAATCCGGCAGGTTTGCTCAATAAGACGGTGTTGTTCTTTTTCCGGCAGTGTGTTGAATCGGCTCAGCTTACTCTTAATGTCGGGAATAGCAGCGATTTTTTCTACAATCTGCCGGACTTTTTTATATTCTTCGTTCATGAATTCTGTCGGAATTTTCAGATTTAATAATGCTTGAAATTTGTCGCTGTTTCGAAAAATAAAATTGTTTCGGCGCTGCTGTTGTTTTTCAGAAACAAACATTGTCTGTGCATAAGAAAAGAGAATATCCAGTTTTTTGCGATTACTTAAATTTGCCAACAGATCAGGTGTAGCCCGACGTAATATTTTTTGGTTTCGTTTTTTGTTTGTCGGAATATAATAAACTCCATGTTCGATACTGTCATAAATCAGATATCCGAAATAATTTTGAGCAGTATTGTTCAAATTATCAAGGGTAAATCCTTTGACTTTTATCCATGTGTTATTTTTGTTTTTCCCGCTGATACAGGTATAATTTTTGAAAATTTCTTTTATTTTCTGCAGGTGTGCCGGACGATAAACTTTGAATTTAACGTCTTTTATGGCATAATCATCCAGATTAGGCACAATATTCAAAATATCAGTATGGCGTTCCAGCCAGATATAGTCTGTTTTACTTATCATAAATGTA
>JAUNIW010000037.1 GCA_030523245.1 Pseudomonadota bacterium | reverse complement strand
CTTGAAACCAACGGGGCGATAGAAGGCGCGGCCTGCGGTAAATGCGTAGAAGATACTCCGTCTGAACCAGAAGAAAAGAAAAACTGTACAGATTATGGATTAATGAGTCAAACGTATTGTGAAACAGAAATCGGTGATGTGTTTGAGTTCAGAAGAACAGATGATTACGGTGCCAGATGTGGTACTTGTGACTGCACATATACCTATCGTTATTTAGATGATGAGAAACTTCGGAATCTGATTATTGAGGAATATAATCCGAGTATTGAGAATGGTTTGGCGGATATATGGTATGATGATGAATTAGATTATTATTTATTTGAAGTTTGTTTAAAGGGAACAAAATGTTACGATAAGATATCAAAAAATCCGGCTGTATATACCGGTGTGGCCGATAAATATGATCAAGAACTGCTATATCCTATGTTTGACAGAATAGATGGCAATTCGAAAAGCTGTCTCAGATATGACGAAGACGGGAAAGAATATTGGTATTTTGAAAAACTTTGTGAAGGTACACCTAAAGAAAAATGTACAAAGAAGTTTACGCCGAACGGCTGCAGAAGTTATACTGTAGGCGGAGCATGGCTGGGAACAGAATGGGGTGATTGTTACTGTGATACTACAGAAAATCAGTATGATGAACAGAACACTTGTCAACAGCAAACAGGAGAAAATTGTACTCGGGATGATAATGACTGCTATAGAACCTGTAAATCCTTTGGGTATTATAATAGCAGAGAAGACTGTGAACATGTATTTTCGGGAAAAAATTACGAATGTTTGAAAGTGGAAGGGACTGATTGTTATAAACCAAGCTATTTTACACTTTATTTTAAAAAACAGATGAAACTCCATAATGGTGCAGACGGAAACGTTGATATTTTTCTGACAACAATAAAAGATAATAAACGACCTAATCCTGTACATATGGATGACTCTGATTTATGGAAGAAATATTATGTATCTGCCGGAAAATATTATGTTTGGGTCAGGTCTGGAGAGCTTTCTCCCAAAATAACAGTTTCATGGGAAAACGGAAAAAGCTGTTTTGTTGAAACAGATTATAATCGTGGCGAACATGATTATTATAAGGGTGATATTTGTAAGAACATAGGCAAAACGATAAGAAAAACAGATCAAGTGGATCAATCTTTAAGCGTTTTTGATTTTAATTTTGTGGCCGGAAGAAACTATAAAGTTTCCGTAGAATATGCTTATTAAGGAGGTGATGTTAACAGGTAAATAGAAAAAAATCTTAATTATGTTGTCTGTCCGGTGGTCCCCAATCTGCCGGACAGTTTTTATATAAAGAAATCCCGCTATACGGAAAAACCTGATGATTGAATTCTCAGACGGATTGTCAAAGAAAAATCATCAGGTTTTGACCAAAACAAATCTTTTTTACAAAATGCCGATTAAACTTTGTTTGATGCCGTCGGCAACATCCAGACGATAGAAATTTTTATTGGATACATTCTGCGGAAAATATTCGCTGATTCCCAATGCGAAAATATTGGACTGCTGGTTGATGAAGTCACGGCTCAGATTGATGGCATCTGCCCGAGAAATAAGGTATTCCCTGAAATTTCCGACGGTTGTTTTGGCGTCATTGATAAAGTTGTTATGTTCGCCGAAAATACGGGAAAACTCAAAAATCGTCATAATCATGGCGATAATCAGGGCCGAGGCAACAAGACCTGTATATATACCGCAGAACAGCCAGATTAAGATAACGGCCATGAGTGCGAAAAGTTTGAACAGCAGGCCGACCAGACGATATTTAAACTTGTGACGTAATATCCAGATATAAAAAGCGGCCAACAGGCTTGTCGAAAACATAACCGTCAGACTTTGGGCCAGATTTGTGCTGATGGCTGCAATAGAAAATTCTGTGGCAGCCAGCATAAATATACTGAATAAAATGTAGCTGATATTTTGTAACAGTCGGTATTTTTTTATTTGTTTTTTCAATCCTTTTTCAAAAAATCTGCCGGCTTTCTTGAATTTGAGATTATTGCTTACGTTAACTTCCAGCTTTGTGGCCTTGCGGGAAAATAAACAGCCCAAAGCCTTTTTTTCTGTTTTGGTCAGCCGGTTGCTTTTGATATTTTTGGCGACCAAAAAATACCGGTTGTTGTCATTGATTAAATCTAAAGCATTTTTACGGTACAAATCGAGTATCTGGGCAACATAAGCCAGACGGTCAAATTTGCCGATTAAGATATTGCGCATTAACGCACCGCTGTATGACGGACTGTATTTTTTGCGCTGTTCTTTTTTCAGGTTGATTAAAGAAAATAAAAAGAAGCCCAAAAGAGTTGTAAATCCGACTCCGGCATAGATTATCTTTCCCCAATCCGCTAAAAAGGTGTTGATGTTTTTATCGTAGTTTTTAATAAAAATACTTTGATTCATAACGGTAACGATGTTCATATTTTCACCGTTAAACAACGGAGTAATATTAGAAAAGGCCAAGACATTTTTAGCCAGATTAAATATGTTTGTCCGTTCGGTATTTATCTGCTCGTCTTTACTAATGATGACCTGAGCATCTTTAAAAGAATGTCCCTGAGGCAGAGAAATAATGGCATTGGCCGAAGTAACAAAGGTATTCAGGGCTTGTCCGGTCAGGTTCCAGTCCATAAACACAAGATTGTCATTTCTTTGCAGTATATTGTTGATGATGTAGGTAAACTTGTAAGTGTAGACTCCCGGTTCCAGAGGCTGCTTATATTTTGGTTTCAACAAGATACTGTTGGCGGTTTCTTCGGTGATGTATGGTACTTTTGTATCGTTGACGGTAACGCTTTCCAAAAGGATTTCAATCCGGTGTCCGCGTTTGCCCTGATAATAAGTATATTTCGGAAAAGTACGATTAAATCCATAGGCGAATTTACGTCCGTTTGCGACAACGGTAATTGTTTCTTCGGCTTTAATGTAGCCGTTGGATTGTATATCAATATAGCTCAGATAGTAAGGAATATGTTCCATGGCCGGTGCCAGAATTGTGCGTCCGCTCGGCAGGTTGACACTGACAGTCGGAATTTTTTCTTCCTGAGGCTGCACTGGAGAATCTTTAGGAGCCATAATGAAAAAACGTGTTGCGGATTTTGCGGCTTCCTGTTCTGCCGCATCGGCAATATTTTCCAAATCTTCTCCGGTGTTTTCTTTTTTCTTGTCTTTTTGATGAATGGCATCCAGTGTGCTCTCAAAAATTTTTTCAAAAGTACTTTTTTGCGCTTCTTTCTGTTGTTCATAATATTCCGGCGGCGGAACGACACTGGTCGAAGACGGTTTTTCCCAATCAATATCATCGGTCATTTCCATTTGCGGAACTTCCTGAAATCTTTTTTTGAAAAATTCCCGAACGGCATCCTGATCATTCGGGTCAGGCATTCCCGGCGGCAGTTCCAACGGGTTTCTTGCGCGGGTGGCCGTATTATTTTTGGCTTGTTCCGCTTCATATTGAGGCAGACCGGATAAAGGGATTACTTCTGCAGACGCTTTGCCTAAGAAGCCGCTCAGAGCCAGACACGAAATTGCCAGAAAAAATTTCTTCATAAAGATTGTCCTTGTGTTTACAAATAAAATACTTTTGAGTATTATCATAAAAGATAAAGTTTAAAAAAGTTATAAGGAGACGCTTATGAAACAAAAAGTTGCAGCTGTTATTCTGGGAGCCGGTAAAGGTACCCGTATGCATTCCGACAAGCCGAAAGTATTGATGCCGGTGTGCGGAAAAACAATGATTCGCCGCATTATCGAAACACTGGAAAGTATACCTGTGGATGAAATTGTGACGGTAATTTCTCCGGACGGCAGCGAAGTAGCCAAGGAAGTTTCTCCGTATCCGACTTGTGTGCAGGATTTGCAGCTGGGAACCGGACACGCCGTCAATTGCGCTAAAAATGCTTTGAACGGTTTTGACGGGACGGTCTTGGTTGTGTTTGGCGATACGCCGCTGATTACCAAAAAAACATTCGAAAAAGCCATTGAAAAAGTGGAAAGCGGTTATGCTGTCGTGGTTTTGGGCTTTAGACCTGAGGATGCCGGAAGATATGGCCGTCTGGTTATGAAAGGTGATGAACTGGACAGAATTGTAGAATATAAAGATGCTACGGAAGAAGAACGCGGGATTGATTTTTGCAATTCAGGTTTTATGTCTTTTGACGGGAAATATTTGTTTTCTATCCTGTCGAAAATCGGCAACAAAAATGCTTCGGGCGAGTTTTATCTGACAGATGCCGTGGCTGTTGCCAAGCAGATGGGATTAAAGTGTACGGCTTTTGAGGGGGATGCCGAAGAAGTTGCCAGTGCCAACACTCTGGAAGAGTTGGCGCAGTTGGAAAAATTTTGCCGGAAGAATGGTTAATGGAACGATTTTTTAAAATTATCTATTATATTTGTCTGTTTTTTCTGATTTTTTTTACAATCTATCTGGTAACGGTATTGTCCGTTTCACCTAAAAATGATGCGCATAAGCGTGGTTTTATTCCGTGTACGGAAGCATTTGTCCTGCACGCTTCTGACTGCGGCCGCGGTGCTTTGGGTTGTATGGCCGTCGGTTTGGGACAGGATATAAAATGCAATGCGGGTGTTGTTTTTTCGGGACTGGATTTATGGATTCGGGGAAAACAGCCGACACCATGGGCAAACTATGTGTTTGTTCCGGTATCTGAGGCTGAGCTGGACAGTGAAACGCCTTATGTCGGTGTGGTGGCGCATGATGTTGATGTTTTGGAAAACGAACATAAATTTATGGAAAAACATATTCGGGAGCTGGAAAATGCCAAACATCGTGAGTTGCAACTGCATGATGCTGTTCTGATGTCTGACGATGTCAATGAACCAGATTTGTCGGATACGGACAATATAAAGGAAACGGAAGAAGAAGCCGCTGCAACAGAGGATATGAATATTGATGACGAGGCTTTTATGGATGATTTCGGTTCTGCGGAGATAAAACAAGAAAATACGCAGGCACCGACTTCGGAAAATGATAAAACAAAGGCTTTACTGAAGAAAAACGCTGAGAAAAGTGTTGAGAAAAAAGGAGAAATAAATGACTGATAAAATGCCGGCATGGGATTTGAGTGATTATTATAGCGGTATCAAAGACGAGCGAATCGCCAAAGATTTGGAAATTTATAAGACGGAAACGGAAAAATTTGCGCAGACTTATAAAGGAAAATTGGCCGGTTTGTCGGCTGTTGAATTTTTGCAGGCGCTTAAAGATATTGAAAAGCGTTCGGTTATTGCCAGTCGTCTGGGCGGATTTGCCTATCTTAATATGGTCACGCAAATGAAAAATACCGAAGCCGTTGCATTTTATCAGGGAATTGAAGAAAAGCTGACAAATTATTGTAAACCGGCAATTTTCTTTTCTTTGGAATTTAATGCTCTGCCGGACAGCAAAATTGAAGAGTGGCTGCAAAATGAAGATGTGGCTTTTTATAAATATTGGATAAAACGGCTGCGTTTGTTCAAAGATTATGAATTATCCGAACCCGTAGAAGAGCTGCTGGTGGAAAAGTCCCTGACTTCGTCCGAAGCATGGGTACGTCTCTATGAAGAAACCTCATCACGTTTGGTTTATACCGTGGACGGTAAAAAATACAATGATGCCGAGCTGTCTAAACTGATGCTGGATAAAAATGCCGAAACACGTGAAAAAGCCGGTAAAGAACTGAATCGTGTATTGAAAGAAAACGGACATCTGATGACTTTTATTTATAATATGGTTATGAAAGATAAAGCGATTGAAGATGAAAAACGCGGATTTAAAACGCCGGTTTCATCACGCAACCTGAGTGAAGATGTTCGTGATGAAACGGTTGAAGTTCTGGCAAAAACCGTAAAAAAACACTACAAAGATATTGCCGAGCGTTTTTATAAGCTGAAAGCCAAATGGCTGGGCGTTGAAAAAATTGCCTATTGGGACAGAAATGCGCCGCTGCCGTTTACGGATGATACAACATACAGCTGGGATGAAGCCGTACAGATTGTTTTGGATGCTTATAAGGAATTTTCACCGAAGCTTTATGATATAGCCAAAGATTTCTTTACCCATAACTGGATAGATGTGCCGCCGCGTGACGGTAAGCGCAGCGGTGCTTTTTGCAGCGGGCCGATTAGTACGGAACATCCGTATTTGATGCTTAATTTTGTCGGTAAACAAAATGATGTGCTGACCTTGGCGCATGAACTGGGACACGGCTGCCATCATCAGCTGCGTATTAAAAACGGCGAGCTGAACGAGCATTCGCGCATGACCTCGGAAGAGGTGGCCTCCGTATTCGGAGAGATGATTGTTTTCCAGTCTATGCTGCGCCGTCAGAAAGATGATAAAGCTAAATTATGTCTGATTGCCTCAAAAGTCGGAGATATGATTAACACGGCCATACGGCAGATTGCTTTCCACTTTTTTGAACTTCGGGCGCATAATGAGCGTAAAAACGGCGAAGTCTCCGAGGAACGTTTGTGCCAAATCTGGCTGGAAGAAATGCGTGACAGTCTGGGACAATATGTTGAAGTGACCGATGACAGTAAACATATCTGGTCGATGGTCGGACATTTCTTCTTTCTGCCGTTTTATGTTTATGCGTATTCATTTGCCGATTGTTTTGTAAATTCACTGTATCAGGTGAGCCAGTCCGGCAAGGTAGAAAATTTTGCCGACAAATACTTAGACATGCTTTCTAAGACAGCACTTGAAGATTACGACAAGATTTTGGCGCCGTTCGGTCTTAATCCGAACAGTCCTGATTTTTGGGAATACGGTTTGTCGCTGATATCTTCTTATATTGATCTTTTGGAAGAACTGGATAAGAAAATCGAAGCAGAGGCTTAAATAGCCGCCAAGAGGGGACTTTATATGAATAAAATAGGTGTTTTGGCAGTTGTGGGGACCATACTTCCATGGTGTTTGCAGGCGGCGGAATTCGAAATGTCTTCCGTTATGGGAAAAGAAAGTTCACAAACAAAATACAACAGTGAAAATTTATATAATTTCAGCAAAGAACTTTTGAATGCCGTACAGAACTGCCAGCCCTATAAAGAGAATTTTGCGGCGGTAAATCCGAATTTGAAAGTGCTGGGTGATATGTTCGGCGGAACTGAACTGGCCGTCAATGTCGAGATTTTCGGTCAGGAAAACGGAATGTGCCATTTTACGATATCGTCTGATTTTTCGGGATTGCCGACATCGTATTACGATTGTAAAATAGACAACGGACAAAGGGCAGAACTACTCAAGGCTATGCAAAACCGCTCGACAAAAGAGATAACCGAAACTTTTCCGTATTCTTATAATGTTACGATAGAATATGATAATCAGATTACGCAGCAGAAAGTTGAGGCGGAAAAAACCGTAACCGGAAATATTTTTGATGTGACTTATGAGAAGGTTTTAGCGCACAGTTGTGAGATGAAAGAAGCTGAGCCGACGGCGGAACAGCAAGATAATGCTCAAAAAGAAATGATGAAGTTTTCTGATGATTTTCGTAAAGCACTGCAAAATTGCCGGCCTGCAACAGAGAAGAAAAGCCTTTTGGGATTTGAGATGGCAAATGTTGAAATTATCGGCTTTGACTCTAATCATAACTGCCAAATGCAAGTTGATAAAAATTTTTCTCTGAAGGTTCCTCAGGATAAGCTGGCCGAGTTGTCAAACTGGGATGATTTATTGCTGCTGGAACAAGATGAAAGCATTGCAACATACAAGCCGGTTTACTATTATGACGGGTTGGTATCCGTTTTGCAGGCTTGCAAAAATGGTGAGGAAAATTATTCCGGTGGTATGCAGACATCAAAATACGGTAATACGGAAATCAAAAACGGCATATCTTCGGTTTTGGAAAACAAGGTCTGCCGGATTAAATTTGAAAATACGCTGTCTTTTGGAAAAGGACTAAAAGACTACGGACAGACTTGTACCGTTCCGCTGGGTGAGGTGAGTACATTATTGACCCGGCATTCAGCGATGAGTGGTGCTTATCAGGATGTAAGCGAGGCGGGAAAGATGATTTATGAAACAATCATCCGGTCCGGTTATTGTCAATCAAAGTAGGTTGTTGCAGTTAAAAATCCCTTTTCAGTTTTGATTGAAAAGGGATTTTTGTTAAAGCCGGAAAAACAGCAGTTTTATTTTGCAGGCATGGCCGGTGCCGAAGGCATAGCCGGTGTTGCCGGAACGGCCGGAGCGTCAGGAACAAACTGTATTTCTTCAGCATCCAGTGATGTAATGTTGCCGTCTTTATCAACGGTAGCACTGATTAAAACGGTTGCTTCCGGTGTAATCGTATCACCGTCAATCAAATCTTCATCAATTTCAATGTTAATTGTACCGCTGTCATCTTTCAGCAGATAATGTTCATCACCCAAATCCTGAACGATTACGCCCTGAATAACGACTTCGGCATCATCAGGCATAGCGTTGACATCAGAAACTTTGCTGATTGGTTTTGCCGGTGTACCGGCTGCTTCCATTTGTGCGGCAATGGCATTGGCACACCACAGCATTACGCCTGCTGCTGCCAGAGCCAAGAAAAATTTTTGTTTCATAGTATACCTCCTCTAATTGAACTTTACGCCTATGGATATATTGCCGGATTGCTCACTTTCAAGAGTAACGTTATAATCGGTAATAAAAAGTGAAGACATTATCGGTAAAATTTACTTCTTTTTTATGATTTATACCCTAATATGGTACTGAATTTATAGGAGGACATTATGGATAAAAATTTGAATGTTGATGAACAAAAAGAATATGATTACATCAGCGGCCTGATTAAAAAAGTCGGTGCCGCACAAAAGAAGTTTGCAACTTTCACTCAGGAGCAGGTTGATGAAATTTTCCGTCGGGTTGCCCTGAAAGCCAGCTCAATGCGTATTCCTCTGGCTAAGATGGCCGTAGAAGAAACAGGTATGGGTGTTGCTGAAGATAAAGTTATTAAAAATCACTTTGCTTCCGAGTATATTTACAATAAATACAAGGATACCAAAACCTGCGGCATTATCGAAGAAGATAAAGAAAACGGTCTGATAAAGTTTGCCGAACCGATAGGGGTTATTGCCGGTGTTATTCCGACAACAAATCCGACTTCTACCGTAATTTTTAAGGCTTTGATTGCTTTGAAAACGCGTAACGGTATTATTTTTTCACCACACCCGCGTGCTAAAAAATGTACGATTGAAACAGCTAAAATGATTTTGGAAGAAGCTGTCAAAGCAGGTGCGCCAAAAGATATTATCAGCTGGATTGACGAACCGACTTTGCTGAAAACGCAGTATTTGATGCAGCAGTCTGATTTGATTTTGGCAACAGGCGGACCGGGAATGGTTAAGTCTGCTTATTCATCCGGTACACCGGCATTGGGTGTCGGACCGGGAAATACGCCGGCTGTTATTGATGAAACGGCAGATGTGCAGATGGCGGTCAGTTCGGTTTTGATGTCGAAGACTTTTGATAACGGTATGATTTGTGCTTCCGAACAGTCGGTTGTTGTGGTTGATGATGTTTATAGTCAGGTAAAAGAAGAATTTATCAAGCGCGGAGCCTATGTCCTGACGCCTAAAGAACGTGAAAAAGTTGCGGCTGTGATTTTAAAAGACGGTCGTATCAATCCGGATATTGTCGGGCAGTCTGCAGCCAAGATTGCCGCTATGGCCGGTGTGAAAGTTGATGAAAATACTAAAGTTCTTATCGGAGAAGTTTCTAAAATCGGTACGGAAGAACCGTTTTCTTATGAAAAACTGTCACCTGTTTTAGCGATGTATAAGGCTAAAGATTTTGAAGATGCGAAGGCCAAAGCCAAAGCTCTGGTTGAGTTTGCCGGCTGCGGACATACGTCGGTTTTGTATACCAATGTGCGTAATGACGAGCGGATTAAATGTTTTGGTGATGAAATGCCTACCGGTCGCGTGATGATTAACTGTCCGGCGGCACAAGGCGCTATCGGCGATATTTATAACTTTAGATTGGAACCGTCTTTGACCCTCGGCTGCGGCTCATGGGGCGGCAACTCGGTCAGTGAAAATGTAGGAGTAAAACATCTGATGAATATAAAAAATGTGGCTAAACGTGAAGAAAATATGTTGTGGTTCAAGGTTCCGCCGAAAATTTATTTCAAACCGGGAAGTTTGTCTTTTGCCCTGAAAGAACTCAAAGGTCGTAAAAGAGCTTTTATTGTGACGGATAAGCCGTTATTTGATTTGGGATATACCAAAAAAGTTACGGATATTCTGGAACCGCTGGGTATTCAATATAAAATTTTCAGCGATGTTAAGCCGGATCCGGATTTATCAACAATCAACAAGGCTCGTGACATGGTTAACAGTTTTGAGCCGGATGTTTTGATTGCTTTGGGTGGTGGTTCACCGATTGATGCTACGAAAATTTTGTGGATTATGTATGAGCATCCGGAGCTTAAATTTGAAGATTTGGCTCGTCGTTTTATGGATATCCGCAAACGTATTTTTGAATTTCCGGCAATGGGGCAAAAAGCTGAAATGGTTGCCATTCCGACAACTTCGGGTACAGGTTCGGAGGTAACGCCGTTCTCTATCATTACCGATGATGCAACCGGTGTTAAATATGCGATTGCCGACTACGCTCTGACACCAAGCATGGCTGTCATAGATACGGATTTGGTTTTGACTATGCCGAAAGGGCTTTGTGCCGCTTCGGGTATTGATGTCATGACCCACGCTCTGGAATCCTACGTTTCGAGTATGGCAACAGACTATACTCGCGGACTTTCTATCGAATCCGGTCGTTTGATTTATGAGAATCTGATAAAATCTTATGAAACAGGCGATGCTGATGCGCGTGAAAAAGTGCATCATGCCGCAACGATTGCCGGTATGGCGTTTGCGAATGCCTTTTTGGGTGTTTGTCACTCAATGGCGCATAAGTTGGGTGCTGCATTCCATATTCCGCATGGTTTTGCCAACGCTCTGCTGATTTGTCAGGTTATTCGTTATAATGCTAATGACAAACCTGTAAAACAGGCGACTTTCCCGCAATATCGTTTTCCGAATACCAAAGCAGCTTACGCAGCGTTTGCCCGTGGTATCGGTTTAAAAGGAAAAACAGATGACGAGGCTGTCGACAATCTGATTAAGGCTTTGGAGGAAATGAAACGTAAGCTCAATATTCCGGCTTCTATTCGTGACTGGGGTGTCAAAGAAGAAGATTGGGAAGAAGCTATGAAAACGCTGCCGGAATTGGCATTTGATGATCAGTGCACTGTTTCTAATCCGCGTTATCCTCTGTTTAAAGAAATTGAACAGATGTATCGTTATGCTTATGACGGTGTAATTGATTTCAAATTATAATCCGAATAGCTGATAATTGAACGGGGCAGAAAATCTGCTCCGTTTTTTTTGTGCCGAAAAACATATATGTGGAAATAAAAGGTACGTTTTTTATATACACAGAATTATGTTCCATAAAAAAATAAAAATCAAGTATAAACAATAAAATATGCACTTCTGACTTCAGAAAATATATGTGGAAATAAAAGGTACGTTTAAAATCAACAAAGGAGAATTATTAAGATGATGATTAAAATCAATACCTTAGCCATGTTATTGGCAACAACTTTTTTGAGTTCAAACGCCATAGCTGCCGACACAGATTTTTATACGCTGACACCGGCTGCCGCTGATGATGACGGGGCAATTGCTTTATACAACATAACAGAAACAACCCGTTATTATGACCAGACAACAGGCAAAGAAGTCGCGGCGGCTGACCGTCAGGAAGGCACGGCCTATAAAGAAGTCATTGTTAAAAATGCGGCTCCTCAATATTATACCCTTGGGTTGACTGCCAAAACTTACGGCAGCGGTGATGTTTCAAAATCTTATAACATCGTAGACGGAAAACTGCAGGATACAACCGGCGCCGGCGATATCACTGTTCTGACTCAGGCTGAAAATCAGCGTCTGACCAATAAAAAAGATATCGGGGACATCAACGGCAGTTATGCCGGCTTGAGCTATTCCGCCGCTAAAAGTCCGTATGGCGGCGCCATTTATAACAACGACAACGACCGCTCCGGCGGGGTTAGAATCAACAACATAACCGGTGACTTTGTCGGCAACAGCGTTGCCAATACAACAGACAGCACCACAGCCCCCGGTGGTGGAGCCATTTATAACAAGCGTGCCGAAATCAATGAAGTCTCTGGAAACTTCATCGGTAACAGCGTAACTGATAATACAAACGGAGGCTCTTACGCCCAAGGCGGAGCTATCAGTAATACCGGAACCATCAATAAAATCAGTGGCAATTTTGCTTATAATCATGTTGACGTAGAACAGTTTGGGAATGGTGCCCGTGGCGGGGCTATTGCCAACATCAGCGGCGGTCTGATTAACCAAATTGATGGCGTTTTTATCGGCAATAGTACCCATAGTTCTTATCAAAATCATGGTGGAGCGATTCATAACGGAAAAGACAGTACTATTATCAGTATAAACGGTGTCTTTATCGGCAACAATTCTGACTATAAAGGCGGCGCAATTGCCAATGAAAGGGGGGCCATAGCCTCTATTACAGGAACGTTCATAAACAATTCTACAAGTGACGACGGAGGAGCAATCAGTAGTAACTATAATAAAATTACGCAAAATATTTCCGGCACCTTTATCGGAAATAAAACAACCAATTATGGCGGCGGTGCTATCTACTTAAGCGAGGACCATAAAAAATCGACAATCTCAGGAACCTTTATAAAGAATCAAGGTTATCAAGGTGGTGCTATTGAAATTGAGCGTTCTGATATAGCTTTGATAAATGGTAATTTTCTGCAAAATTATGCCTCAAATGGTGGAGCAATTAAAGTAACCAACAACAGCAATGTTGATGTTATTGACGGTAATTTTTATGACAATCAAGCCGGACAGAACGGCGGCGCTATATATCTTTCCTTTGATTCAACTGTCGGCACCATCAGAGGTACTTTCTTTAACAATATTGCTGAGCGAGGCGGCGCTATTCGAATTGATTACAGGTCTTCTGCTGACCTCATCGAAGGAACTTTCATTGGAAATCGTGCAAATGAAGATGGCGTTTCTGACTATATTGATGTGTATGGTGGCGCCATTGCTTTTACCCCATGGTCATCCTCTGTTGGCACTATAAATAACAGTTATTTCCTCAACAATTATGTCACAACCACAGATTTAAAAGCTAAAGGCGGAGCAATTGGTATTTTTGGTAAGTATGACGGTACACCTGCCCAGTTCAGCAAAATTTCAACCATTTCAAACACCTTATTTACCGGAAATTATGCTGTTTCCGAAAATAACAAAGCCGAGGGCGGCGCAATTTTCATTGATGAGAACGGCGCCGAAATTAGTGAGATTCTCAATT
>JAUNIW010000091.1 GCA_030523245.1 Pseudomonadota bacterium | reverse complement strand
ATATTTATCAAGAATATCTTCATTTAAATCAACTTCGTTAAGTATTTCTTTGATTTTATTTGTTTTTTCATTCTTTGAAAGATGCTTGAAATGAACATCTAAACCTTCGCCGATAATTTCTCTGATTGTCATTCGTGGATTCAAAGAGTTATACGGATCTTGAAAAACAATCTGTAAATCCTTTGAAAAATGCTGCACCGGTACAGAAATACTATCTTTGATTAAAAAGATATTTCCTTTATGTTTCAGTAAGTTAACAACAGCTAACGCCAAAGAGGTTTTACCGGAACCGGATTCCCCGACTACACCAAGCGTTTCCCCTTGATTTAAGTTGAAATTAACACAGTCTACGGCTTTGAAATCAGCAATTACCCTTCCCCATATATTCTTCTTACGCGGAAAAGACACCTCTATGTTTTGTGCAGAAAGTATAATATTGTTCTTATTTTTTTCATCTGAATTCAAAGACAAATTTGATGATGTTAATTTTTTAGTATAATCATTTTTCGGATAATTAAAAACCTGTTCGGCTGTACCGTATTCTACCAGATTACCCTGATACATAACAGCAATCTTGTCCGCAATTTTATGAACCAAACGCAAATTATGACTGATAAAAATAATAGACATATTAAGTTTGTCTTTCAATTCCAGCAGTAACTCAATAATTTGTTCCTGAATCGTTACATCCAGTGCCGTTGTCGGTTCATCTGCAATCAATATCTGCGGATTATTAGCTATCGCCATGGCTATCATCACACGCTGCCGCTGACCGCCGGACAATTCAAAAGGGTAAGCATTGATTTTTTGCTCCGGCTCGGGAATTTTTACGGCTTTAAGCAGTTCCAGCGTTTTTTCCTTTATTTGTTCGCTGCTGAGTTTTTGGTGTAATGACAAGCTTTCGGCAATTTGCCGGCCGATTTTATGTAACGGATTTAATGAAGACATTGGCTCCTGAAATATAAAGGCAATTTTATTGCCGCGAATATCCTGAAATTTTTTATCAGACAAACCGATAAGTTCTTGTTTTTCAAAAATAATCGAAGATTCATCCGTATGATAAGCCTTGGGATACGGCAATAAGCCGAGAACAGATAAGGCGGTAACTGATTTTCCGGAACCAGATTCACCTACAATACCGAGTATTTCCCCTTGCTCCAAACTCAAGCTCACGTCCTTAACCGCAGCAAAGTCCGGCTTCTTCTCTCTTTTAAAATAAACGGATAAATGTTTGATATCTAATATTTTCATCGGCTGTTTTTCCTTGTATCAAAAACATCGCGCACTCCCTCGCCGATAAAGATAAGCATTGACAATAAACCGGATAATACCACAAAAATACTGATACCGATCCATGGCGCCTGCAAATTATCTTTTCCCTGACGCACCAAATCTCCCAGTGACGGATAATCCTGAGGCAGGCCTAGTCCCAGAAAATCCAAAGCACTCAGCGAAGTTATTGCTTCTGCCATAATAAAAGGAATAAAAGTAACCGAAGTAACCAAAGCATTCGGCAAAATATGCCGAAAAATAATACGAAAATTTCCGACCCCGAGGACTTGCGCCGCCTTTACAAATTCAAAGTTACGCAGCCTGAGAAACTCTGCCCGAACCATTCCGGTCAGCCCCGTCCAGGAAAATAAAAGCAGAATAACCAGTAAACTCCAAAATGTAGGCAAAAATACGCTGGCAATGATAATCAAAATAAACAATTGCGGCAATGAATCCCAAATTTCTATAAATCTCTGCAATATAATATCCGTTTTACCGCCAAAATAACCCTGCACCGCTCCGATAAATATACCGATAGCCGAAGAAACAAAAGTCAAGACGGCAGCAAAAATCAGAGAAAGCCTGATACCGTACAGAATACGTGTCAGAATGTCCCGTCCCTCTTCATCAGTTCCCAACCAATGACGACTGTCCGGTGCCGACGGTGTGGCACTGCTCAGATTGTAATCAACGGTATTGAATGAATATGGTATCGGCGGCATAATCATCCAGCCGTCAGCGTCAATATTTTTTTTAATCAGGCTATCACGATAATCTGCCGGCGTTGGAAAATCTCCACCCCAGAATTTATCCGTACGAGTCGAAAAAAT
>JAUNIW010000036.1 GCA_030523245.1 Pseudomonadota bacterium | reverse complement strand
AAACGGCCGTTTTTTTCGGACATATTTTTTATAGTAATTTCAGTATATCAGATTTTTTTTAATTTTTCAATAATTATCTGAATTTCGATAATTTTATAATAAATATGTAACAATTATACGGAACCGTAAAAACAGGTTTTTAAAGTCCGAAAAAAACGGCCGTTTTTTTGGACACTTTTATAAACTTAAGACTTTGATATAACAAAAAAAGAGTGTCTCATAACACTCTTTTTTCATTTTACCACGAGAAACGACTGTGATATTTTCCGTATCCCGAATAACGCCGGATACGGTTAAGTCCCCGCTTACAAGGGAATACTGATGAGTACTCTCAAACCTCCCAGTTCACTGTCAGACAGAATGATTGTACCGCCATGCGACACCACGACATCTTTGGCAATAGCCAAACCCAGTCCGACACCGCCGGTTTCTTTGTTGCGGGAACCTTCTACCCGATAAAAGGCTTTAAAGACATCTTCCCTTTTACTTTCCGGTATCCCCGGCCCGTCATCATCAACAGTCAATTCCAGATGACTGTCATCACTTGCCAGCTTAACGGCAATCGTCTGCCCGTAATGAAACGCGTTTTCAATCACGTTGGTAAATGCACGGCGTAAAGCCTGCTCCCTTCCCTGAATGGCACTGACATCATAATTGGTAGAATAACGAATCATAACATTAGAATTTTTGCGATATTTGTTAATAATACCGGAAATCATCTCATTAACATCAACAAATGTCGACTTTTCTCCGCCTTCACCGCTGACATAAGAAAGATAGCCGTCCAGCATTTTTTCCATCTCGTCAATATCCTGTACAAACTCTTCATTTTCTTTATTTTTAGGCATCATGGCCATTTGCAGTTTCATACGGGTCAAAGGCGTGCGCAAATCATGCGAAACACCGGCCAGCATCTGCGTTTTTTCGGAAATCTGCCGGATAATACGCTCTTTCATTTTTGTAAAGGCCAAACCGGCACGGCGAACCTCAATGGAACCATACGGTTTGAATTTGGTATTGATACCTTTACCAAAATCCTCGGCTGCAGCTGCCAATTGTGAAATAGAACGAACCTGCACCCGCAAAAATAAAACAGCAACCACAAATAACAGCAGCGATGTTCCTATCATCCACAAAACAAAACCAAAAATGGAACTGCTGAAAATGTTTTTAACCGACGTATTGAAAACATACAGCCCCAAATCGGTATCCACCAGAATATTCAGATTGGAACGATGTTTACCCAAAAATATTTCGGTATTGGCCTGCGGAAACTGGCTGTGCAAAGACTCATTTAAAAATCCGGTAACCAGCGGATTTTCCTTTTTATTTTTACGCCAGACCGAATGTTTTCTCTCATTATCGTAATAGCTTACATCCAACCCGTAGATCGAAGAAGCCATTTGCTGTACACGTGCAAAATCAACATCCGGTGTATGCATTTGTATCACAAAAGCCATATTGGCAGTCAGATTATCAGACAGCCGGCGTCCGACCTTATTCCAGTTTCCATCTAAAAAAGCATATATCGAAACAACCTGCACCACAATCAGCGGTATAAAAATAAGCAGCATTGTTCTGAAAAACAAACTCCTCGGCAGCAAGTGGCGTCTGAACGAAGCCAGCAGCTTTTCAACCTTTCGCGGAAATCTAATACGCATCATTATCTCCTATTCTGTTAACAACATATAACCTTTGCCGCGCACCGTTTGTAAATAACGCGGATTTTTGGAATCTTTTTCTATCTTCTTGCGCAGGCGGGTAATCTGTACATCAATGGAACGCGAGTTTTGTCCGGCTCCCAGAATTTCTGCCAGCCGTTCCCGCGTAAAAATCTGCCCGCATTTTGCCCCCAGCGTGCTTAATATAGCCTGTTCCACCGGCGTGATATGAACCAGACCATTTTCTTTGGAACTCAGTTCCTTTTTTTCCAAATCATACACAAATCCCCCGAAATTAAGAATTTGCTCCGACTGACCACTGTTTGCCGGAACACGCCGCAGAATACTGTTTATCCGCAAAACCAATTCTTTCGGCTCAAACGGTTTAGGCAGATAATCATCAGCACCGGCTTCAAGTCCGATAATCCGGTCAGACGTATTTCCCATAGCCGTCAAAACAAGCGCCGGAACATCACTGTCCCGCCGCAGCTTTTGCAAAAACTCTATTCCGCTTTCATTCGGCATCATCACGTCAATAATCAGCAGATTAAACTGATACTGGCGCAAAAACATCCGCGCATTTTCGGCATCTCGGGCAGCAGATACGGCAAATCCGTTTTCCTGCAGATACCGTTGCAGCAAATTGCGCAGACGCAGGTCATCATCAATAACCAAAATATGCGGACAGTCTTTAACCATTACGGTTCACTTTTCAGGCTTTGGCTTTTTTGGTCGCCGTTTTCTTTTTGACAGCTGATTTAGTCGTTGTTTTTTTAGCTGTCGTTTTTCCGGTTTTTGCTTTTTTAGCCAGAGGCTTTTTGGCTGCTGTTTTAACAGGCGCGGCTGCCGTTTTTTCAGTAATCACGACACCGGTCACTTCTTTAACCTTTTTAGCTTCTTCGGCTCTGATATAATCCATACTCTTTTGATAGTATTGATAACCGGTAATGAAAGTCAGAATAGCGGCTGCCCAAAGCAGAATCTCTCCAATATAACTCCAGCCCATCCACAAATCTTTAAACAACATCATAGACAAGGCCGTCATTTGAAATGTTGTTTTCCACTTAGCCAGTTTTGTAACCGGCAGACCGGCATTGACTTCCCGCAAGAATTCCCGCAGTCCCGATACCAAAATTTCACGGCACAAAATCACAAAAATAGGAATAACCGTCAAAGAACAAGAATACATATCCGGCTTGGTCAGCAACACAACCAAAGCCGTGGCTACCAGAATTTTATCGGCAATTGAATCCAACATCCGCCCGAAAGCAGACGTTTCATTCCATGCTCTGGCAAAATAGCCGTCCAGATAATCCGTAATTGACGCTGCAACAAATAATATTCCCGCAAACATTGTCCAAAAAAACGATGTCCAGTAAATTGAAACAAAAATCAATGGAATAACCGCAATGCGGGAAATGGTCAAAATATTCGGTAAATTATACACGAGAACCCCCATAGAAATAACGTTAATTCATTCATAACATAAAATATTTTTTTTAATTATGGAAGTAGTTATATATCTTTTCCGCCGTTTTTTTACTGATACCGTCAACTTTCATTATATCCTGCAGGGAAGCTTCTTTGATTTGCTCCACCGAACCGAAAAAGTTCAGTAAATCACGCTTGCGCTTGGCTCCAATACCCTCAATCTCATCGATTCGCGACTTATAAACGGATTTTGCCCTTTTTTTCCGGTGCGTACCAATGGCAAAACGATGCGCTTCATCACGCAGATTCTGCAAATAAAAAGCTATGGCCGATTGATAAGGCAAAGCAAAACTTTCCCGTCCCAGAATATGATAAAATTCTTTACCGGCATTGCGTTCCGGACCTTTGGATATCGCAATAATCGTGATACCTGACAAATCGTAATCCGCCAGTGCTTCATGAACGGCATGCAGCTGTCCGAGTCCGCCGTCCAGCAATATAACATCCGGCCTGTTTTCCGGCGCCATATGTTCAAAACGCCGAATCAAAACTTCTTTCATCATGGCAAAATCATCGTGCGTATTTTCCGTATATTTGATGTTAAATGTCCGATACGATTTTTTATCAAAACCGGCCGGTGTTGCCACAACCATTGCCCCCACGGCAAAGCTTCCCTGATTGTGGGAGTTATCATAAATTTCTATACGCTGCGGTAAACGCGGCAAATCAAAATAACGCTGCATTTCATAAAGATTTGCCTCTACCGTTGCTGTTTCGGCGAGTTTACGCTCAATGGCAGCTTTGGCATTTTCCCGAGCACGTTCAATCAGTTTGGCTTTATTGCCTTTTTGATAATAACTGACGGCGCAGCCTAGAGCTTTTTCCAAAAATTCGGCATTTTCCAACGGCTCGGAAACCAAAATTTCCTTCGGTACGTTATGTTCGGCATAAAATGTACTCAGAAAACCTTCCAAAATCTCGGCTTCGGACATTTCTGCCGCCTGCTTCGGAAAATACGGGATATTGCCGCAGTTTTGTCCCGAACGCACAAAAAACACCTGAATACATACCATACTCTTATATTTGACAGCTGCCACGGCATCGGCTGACTGGATATTGGCATATTCTACATTTGCCCCGCCCTGCACACTGCTTAAGGCCCGAATACGGTCACGCAGAATAATTGCCTGTTCAAAGTTCATCTCGGCGCTGGCCTGCTGCATCTGCGCTGATAACTCTTCTTTCAACGCCGTATCTTTTCCCTCCAGAAAAGCCAAAACATCCCGCACCAGCTGCCGGTATGTTTCCTTGTCAATCCTGTTTACACAGGGTGCGCTGCAGCGCTTAATCTGATAAAGCAAACACGGGCGTTCCCGATTATGAAAAACATTGTCGCGACACGAACGCAGACGAAAAGCTTTCTGTATCAAATCCATCACGTTATTAACAGCTGCCGCACTGGCAAACGGCCCGAAATAACGGCATTTATCGCGTCGTGAACCGCGGCTCTTGCGCAGTGCAGGAAAATCTTCCTGTAAATTTATCATCAAATGCGGAAAAGTTTTATCATCTTTCAATAAAATATTATATTTAGGCTCCAGCTTTTTAATCAAATCATTTTCCATCAGAAGTGCTTTTGCCTCATTTTCCACAATAATAAATTCCATACGGTCAACTTCGGAAACCATCCGTTTGATATGGTCCGGTAATTTTTCAAAATGCGTATAAGCAACAATTCTCTTCTTGATATTTTTAGCTTTGCCGACATACAAAACTTTACCGTTTTTATCCAGCATACGATAAACTCCGGGATTAGCCGGAGCAATTTTAACATTGTTTCTTATAACTTCCAGACCGTGTTTAATATCCGGCATTTAAGCTCCTATCAAAACTTTTGCCGCTGCCCGTGCTTCATCGGTAATACGTTCTCCGGACAACATTCTGGCCACTTCTTCCGTTTTTTCGACAGCCGTCAGTTCATGAAGAAAAGTCGTTGTCACATTATCAACCGTTTTCTTTCCCACCTTAAAATGACATTTACTCTGGGCTGCAACCTGCGGTGAATGCGTAACCACCAAAACCTGTACTTTTTCGCCGAGTTTTGCCAGTTTTTCCCCTACGGCCTGCGCCGTGGCACCGCCGATACCGGTATCCACTTCGTCAAATATCATCGTTTCAACTTGCGAACTCTGCGCCAGATTAACTTTCAGAGCCAGCATAAAACGCGCCAGTTCACCACCGGAAGCAATTTTGCTTATCAGACCGTAAGGTGTGTTCGGATTGGTTGAAACCATAAAACAGACTTCGTCTCGGCCGTTTTCATTCCATTGTGTTTCCGGCTTTGTCGAAATCTGCGTCATAAAACGCGCCTTTTCCATTTTCAAATCCGGCAGTTCTGCCTGAATTTTTCCGTCCAGTCGTAAAGCCGTCGCCAAACGAGCCTGACTGACAGCCACGGCTTTTTCAATATATTTACGACGTGCCTCTTCTTCAAGCTTACGCAGATTTTCGATATCCTCTTCCCCGCGCGCCAAATGCTGCAGGCTTTCACTCATCTGCACCCAGATTTGCGGCAATTCCCCGATGGTCGTATTATGTTTGCGCGCCAGAGCTTTGAGCGCAAACAATCTTTCTTCCACGGCATCCAGTTCATTTTGATTCAGACTGACCTCATTTGAAGCCGCTTCAATTTCTTCACCGGCCTCATCGGCATTAACCAAAGCCGTATCCAGTAACGCATAAATATTATCAAATTTGCCGCCAAGCAGATTATTAACGCGGGCAACCGCCGCCTGAGCCTGCCTCAGTGAACTCTGTACACCGCTCTGATTCAGGGCTTTATAAGCCGCATCCAGATTTTCCAGAATTTTTTCGGCATTCATCATCTGCTGCCGTTTTTGTTCCAGTTCTTCCTGTTCATTTGCCTGCGGCTGCAACTTTTCAAACTCTCCGACCCAATGGCGCAAATTTTCCTCATCCGCTTTGGCCTGACAGATTTTTTCTTCGGCTGCAATTCTGTCTTCTTTTGCTTTTTTATAAACAGCATAAGCATCACGCATTGTCGTCAGCTTATCGGCATATAAACCATAATTGTCCAAAACGCTCAGATGTGTTGCCGGATTCAGCAATCCCTGATTATCAAACTGCCCGTGAATTTCCACCAGATACCCGCCGATTTCTTTCAACAGCTTTTGCGTAATCGGCTGGTCATTGAAAAAGATTTTACCTTTTCCGTCGTCATTCAATGTCCGTTTAATTATAATTTCATGATTAAATTCCAAATCATACTCTGCACAAAGCGCTGCCAGCTCGCCCGTTTTATCAACAACCTCAAAACTCCCGCAAACCGAAAGTTTATCACATCCGCTGCGAATCATTCCCACTTCGGCACGTTTTCCTAAAAGCAGTCCCACGGAATCCAATAAAATAGATTTACCGGCACCGGTTTCACCGCTCAGAACACTAAAACCGTTTTGGAAATCCAAATCCAATTTATCAATCAAAACAACATTTCTAATTGATAAATATTTTAACATTATCTTTTACCTTTCCGGTTGCTGCTGATAATATCGCCGACTTGGGCTTTTTGCGAAACTTTTATATTAACCGGCACTGAACCTTGTTCTTTTTCTTCTGCCGATATAACCGCCTCTTCTGCCGGTGCAGCCTCGGTTTCAACAGTCTTTTCTTCTACAACTTGTTCAGCTTCCGCCGCGTTATCATCGGAACCGAACCAGCCAAACCAACCGCCTGAAGTTTTTTCTTCTGCCGGTGCTGCCTCGGTTTCAACAACCTTTTCTTCTACAACTTGTTCAGCTTCGGCCGCGTTATCATCGGAACCAAACCAGCCAAACCAGCTGCTTGAAGTTTTTTCTTCTGCCGGTGCTGCCTCGGCTTCAACAGCCTTTTCTTCTACAACTTGCTCCACTTCCGCCGCATTATCATCGGAACCAAACCAGCCAAACCAGCTGCCTGAAGTTTTTTCTTCTGCCGGTGCTGCCTCGGCTTCAACAGCCTTTTCTTCTACAACTTGCTCCACTTCCGCCGCATTATCATCGGAACCAAACCAGCCAAACCAGCTGCCTGAAGTTTTTTCTTCTGTCGGTGCTGCCTCGGCTTCAACAGCCTTTTCTGCCGTTTTTTTCTGTTTTCCGGCCGTTTTCTCGATTTTTTTCATTACATTTGCAGCCTTGGCTGTCCAAATCCCGTCAGGATAATTGCTTTGCAGGATTTTATAATATCCGGCCGCATATTTATTCAGTCCCAGAATACCATAAATTTCAACCTGCCGATACAAAGCCTCTTCAATCTGAACGGTTGTCTGATAATTTTCCAACACCACATTAAAGCGGTTCAAAGCCGAAAGATAGTTACCGTTATTCAAATAATACCGACCGATAATCATTTCCTGACCGGCTTTATAATCTTCGGTCAGGTTAACTTTTTTCCGCGCATCTTCGGCATATTGGCTGTCCGGAAACAACATAATCAGACGGTTAAATGTTTCTTCTGCTTTTTCCGTATTAGCCTGATCTTTATCAGCGGAAGAAATCTGATCATAATAGCACATACCTTTCAGATAATAGGCATAGGCTACATCTTTATTCCCCGGATGATATTTGATAAAACGATCCAACGCCAGTACGGCATCATCATAATCTTCATTTTTATAGTAGGAATATGCCCCCATCAACTTTGCTTTTACCGCCCATTGTGAATAAGGATGCTCTATTTCAACCAGTTCAAACTCTTCGGCTGCTTTTTTATATTTTGTTTTTTGCAAATTATCAAAAGCGCTGTTATATAAATTTTCTACAGGCATATCTGCTGTCGACACCTTTTCCGAAGCACAACCCGCCAAAAGCATAACTGCCAACAAGCCGTAAAATTTCTTCATACTTTTATTCCTCAACTAATTGATAATTATCCGAATCAGAAAATAAAACTTTTAACACTTCATTATTATGAAAATGCCCCGTTTTTTCTGCTTCCACCCGGGCCAACAACGGATATCCGGAGGTATACATATCACCGATGCAGTCTAATACTTTATGGCTGACAGCCTCATTTTCAACCCTGAAACCGCCTTCATTCAGAATTTTTTCACCATCCAGAACTACGGCATTTTCCAAACTGCCGCCTTTAATCAAACCGACAGAACGCAAATAATCAACCTGATATTTTTCACAAAATGTTCGGGCCGGTACAATCTGCCGTTCAAAAATTTCTTCATTGATAGCGGCATCAAACTCCTGATGTCCGATAATTTTTGACGGAAAATCTATGGCAAAACGAATATGAAAATTTTCGGCCGGATACAAAGCAATCTGAGCGCCCTTACCGTCAGCAAACGTAACTTTACGCAAAACTTTCAGATATTTTCTTTTGGCCGGAAGTTCCCGCAGCGGTACTTGTTTCAGACGTTCATAAAAAACTTTGGCACTGCCGTCCATAATCGGTGTTTCGGGATTCGTTACTTCAATTCGGGCATTATCAACTCCCAAAACGGATAATGTTGCCATAATATGCTCTATCGTGCTGACAATTTCTTGATTTGCATTACCCAGACAAGTACAATTACGCGTATCGACAACCTGATTATAAACAGCCTGCAAAACCGGTTTATCCGGTAAATCGGCCCGCACAAAAACAATACCCGTATCCGCTTCGGCCGGATGAAAAATCATTTTGCTTGCCAAACCGCTGTGTAGTCCGATTCCTTCAATTTCAAAAATTTCACCGAAAGTTTTTTGCATAAATTCTTCTCCTAAAAAATGGAAGACAGCCTGTAAGCCGAGTTCTGTACACGATTTGCTTTACCGTTTCCGGCAAAGATTTGTGCGATAGCTATTCATCTGCGCCAAACGTCGCCGCTTGGCTGGTGCGACCCACCTCTGGAGCGGAGCGGAAACTCTCCGGTTCTTAAGTCCGAAAACTCAAGCCTCCTAATTTGGTCTTACATCAGATAGGGTTTACCTTGCCACAGACATTACTGCCTGTGCGGTGAGCTCTTACCTCGCCTTTTCAACCTTACCGGCCTGTAGCCGGCGGTAACTTTCTGCGGCACTTTCCCTTGGATTTCTCCAGCCAGACGTTATCTGGTATCTTGTTTCCGTGAAGCCCGGACTTTCCTCATCAAAAGATTTTACATTCCCTGACGCAGCTATCCGGCTGCCTTTCCACAAAAGAAAATACCCCTGCTTGCAAATAAAATCAATGATTTTTAAGCATTGTCCCAACTTTAATTAAATTTTAATTATTTAGGCGTAAGCTGACGACAGTTATTTTCGAAGGAGAAATCTATGAATAAATTCATTTTAGCTTTGTTGGCCGGCACATTTTTATGCTCCAACGCAATGGCAGACTGCAACGGCTTTTACTTAGGCGGCCGCGGCGGTATCGTAAAACATGACTACTCTCAAAAAGGCGACGGCTTTATTGATACCGATGGTCTGGATAAAAACAAACTGATGCTGAGCGGTGCTCTGGGTTATCGTTACAACTATTTCCGTACAGAATTGGAATATGTATGGCGTCATAAAAGCAGCAAAACCTACAACGATGACGGTTTTGATGTCAAACACAATTTCAGAACATATTCCTATATGTTAAACGGTTACTTTGACTTTGCACCGTACAGATGGTTAACACCATACGTTAGTGCAGGTATCGGTCTGACTTCCATGAAATACAAAGACAGCTATGACTTACCGGCTAGCACCCACACAACCAACGGCAACTACAAACCAACTCGTTTTACCTGGTCTGTCGGCGGCGGTTTGAGCGTCAAAGTTACCAACCGTTTCAATGTTGATGCCGGTTATCGCTACTATGATATGGGTTCTATCAAACATGCCGATATCACGGCTCATGAAATTTACACCGGTTTGCGTTACGTATTCTGATTTGCAAACAAAACCCGAAAAGCCGCTAGTTTCATAGCGGCTTTTTTCTACTAAGGAGATTCTCATGTCTGACAAACTTTTCGGTACCGATGGTATTCGCGGTGTTGCCAACAGCTATCCGCTTACCATTGATTTTTGCAGCCGTCTGGCTCTGGCTTTGAGCCAAACTGTCTGCACCGGCAAACACAGGGTAGCCATTGCCCGCGATACACGCGTTTCCGGTGATATGCTTTTAAGTGCCTTATGCGCCGGCTTTACCTCACAGGGTATTGATGTGCTTGATTTAGGCGTTATCCCGACACCGCTCTGCACAACCCTCACCCCTTCGCTTGATGTAGACATGAGCATCATGATTACGGCCTCACATAATCCGTACCGCGATAACGGCCTGAAACTCATTACGGCGGATGGCGATAAATTTTCGGACATTCAGTCACGGCAGGTCGAAGAACTTTTGGCCGGCAGCCTTACTCCTGCTTTTACCCCCGATTGTATCGGACGTGTCATAAAATATAAAGCCGGTCTGGACAACTATCTGGAAACAGCCGCAAAAATTGCTGCAGGTAATACGCTACAAGGTATGAAAATTGTTTTGGATTCGGCAAATGGCGCCTTCTCTGCAATTATGCCTGAAGTTTACCGCCGTCTTGGTGCCGAAATTATCAGCCTTGCCGATTCGCCTGACGGTTATAACATCAATCGGGACTGCGGCTCCCAACATACTGAAAAACTGTGCCAAACCGTCGTAGAAAGTCATAGCCGGTTAGGCATTGCCGTAGACGGAGACGGCGACCGTATCATCGTCTGTGACGAAAAAGGCAATCGTCTGAACGGCGACCAGATTATTGCTTATCTGGCAACCTATTTCAAACAGCACAATCTGTTAAAAGGCAATACGGCCGTTGCCACAATATATTCCAACCTCGGATTAGGACAATATCTCAAATCTATCGGCGTTAATTACCAGACTTCCGCCGTTGGCGAACGTTATGTTATTGAAAAAATGCGGGAGACCGGCTCAAATCTCGGCGGCGAAGAATCCGGTCATATGGTTTTGTCTGACTATTCCCTGACCGGCGACGCACTTTTAGCCTCTCTTGTTATCTGTTTGGGCGTCAAAGAAAGCGGCCGGCAAATGAGCGAAATTTTCCCTGTTTTTACACCTTATCCGACAGCTGCGCACAATCTTCGTTTTAACAGCAAGGATGAAGTTTCGGCCCTTTTGGCTCAAAAAGAATTACAGTCTTGTCTGGATGAAGCCGAAAAAACCTTAGCCGGACACGGCTCGCTTATCGTCCGCAAATCCGGAACCGAACCGGTTTTACGTCTTAAAATAGAAGACAAAGACCAAAATGTCGTTTCTATGGTTTCTGAAAAAATTTTGGATTGCATCAAAAAAGTATCATAAACTTTAACGATTATTTTAAGACTCGGATTTTATACTGCAAAAAAACATCATAAGGAGTAAAAAAATGATAAAAGGCATTATTGCATTGATTACAAGAGGAATTTTGTTTAACCCGATGGCCTGGGCCGGTATCGGCGGCGCCTGCTACGTTATTTTAAATAATTTTGACCCGATGCAGCTGGCCATGAACTGGCAGATTCATGCCGGAATTTTTGCTTTAGCTGTTGTTTATACGCTTATCTTTAAACGCGTTCACCATTCCGGTAACAACGGCGTTAACTGGGGCGCAACTTTCAAAGGAATGATTGCCCGTTACATTTATGTCATTTTCATCGCTATTCTTACTTATGTATGCTTTATCGGTTATCAAATACTGGTCAGCGAAGAAACACAGCAAAAAATCCGCAGCACTCAGAATTACCGCATTTTAAGTGATGAGGCCCGCAGTGCTTATGAAGCACCTAAACTTCCGGATGAAAAATTCTGATTGAATTATCCAACAACTAAAAGAGCCGAGATTTTTGTCTCGGCTCTTTCGTTTTATTATTTAGCTTCGTCAGGATCCCGCAAGACATATCCGCGTCCCCAAACCGTTTCGATATAGTTTTTACCGCCGGAAGCCCGTTCCAGCTTTTTGCGCAGTTTACAAATAAACACATCTATAATCTTCAGTTCAGGTTCATCAATACCGCCGTACAAATGATTCAAAAACTGGTCTTTATTTAATGTAGCCCCCTTGCGCAGAGAAAGCAGCTCCATAATACCGTATTCTTTCCCTGTCAGATGAAGTGTTTTTCCGTTAACCGTTACGGTTTGCGTTTCCAAATCAATCTGAACGTCACCGGTTTTAATAATCGAACTGGAATGATTTCTGGAGCGTCTGACCACAGCCTGAATACGTGCCAGCAATTCGGATTTGTCAAATGGTTTGGTTAAATAATCATCGGCACCGTATCCCAAACCTTTTACTTTTTTATCCGGTTCGGACAGGCCTGACAAAATCAACACCGGCGTACTTATTTTCGCTCCGCGCAGATTTTTCAGAACTTCGTATCCGTTCATATCCGGCAACATCAAATCCAGAATGATAATGTCATAATCATAAAGTTTGGCAATATCCAGTCCGTCTTCGCCCAAATCGGTGGAATCGACCACCATTCCTTCTTTTTTAAGCATTGTTTCAATGCTTTGTGACACAGCATAGTCATCTTCAACCAAAAGAACTCTCATCTTTGCCCGCCTTTCGCAAAAAAATTCTTACTCAATAATTGAAGTTTAAGAGGATTTTATAAAAATGAAAAGAGCTTGTTAATAATTATTAACAGCCTTATAAATTTTTTACCCTCTTGGAAGTTGCATAAAAAGGAATATTTTCATTTTGTAGCAAAACAAAGGAGAAAAAAATGATAAAATTACCGGAACTTCCTTATAATCTGGACGCGCTGGAACCGTTTATCAGCCGGCAAACCGTTGGTTTTCACTATTTAAAACACCACAAAGGTTATGTTGAAAAGCTGAACAGCCTGATTGACGGCACGGAATTTGCCACGATGACTTTAGAAGAAATTATTCTGGCCACATACAAAAAAACAGAATATCAGAACATTTACCACAATGCCGCTCAGGCATGGAACCACAATTTTTACTGGCAGTCACTTAATCCTTCCGGCGGTGAACCGTCAAAAAAACTATTGGAAAAAATAGAAGAAACTTTCGGCTCCTATGATGAGTTCAAAACAATTTTCAAACAAAAAGCCATGGAACAATTCGGCAGCGGCTGGGCCTGGCTGGTTGAAAATGAAAACCGCGACATGCTGGTTTATAATACCAGTAACGCCGATAATCCGTTAATTTACGGGCATACACCGCTTTTAACCATTGATGTTTGGGAACACGCCTATTATTTGGATTGCCAGAATCTACGAGCCGATTATGTCGGAAAAGTTATTGACAATCTGCTGAATTGGCAAAATTTGCAAGCATACGCATAAAAACGCTTGCAATCTTTAATAAAATAAGCTAGAAAAGGGACACTGAAATATGGTCCCATCGTCTAGTGGCCTAGGACGCGGCCCTCTCAAGGCTAAAACACGAGTTCAAATCTCGTTGGGACCACCAATACAAGCGGCAGGTATAAAAACCTGCCGTTTTTCTTTATTTTCCAAGGCTTTCAGCGAGTTCGAATGTTGTAAATTTGAAAATTGCGTTTTGGGAAGTTTTTCCGAACTCGTTTATGCAAAAGTCTTTGTTTTTCAATGCTTTGAATGAGTTTGAATCTCGCCTAAGTCTCGGGAGGCAACATATCTGAAACCAGAAAAATAAGGCTATTTTCAATATTGGCAAATATTTAAAATATATTTGCATTTTGTATTATATCCAAAGCTATTTGCTTAGCGTAGGCACTGGCCAAATAGCGATAATCTTTTAGGCTACTTTTTTTATCGTTTAATCTAATCGCAAAGAAAACTTTAAAATTGTTTTGCTCATAAAAGCCAATAAACCAAGCTGTATCAACCATATTGTTTTTTATTCCCAAGCCAGTTTTCCCATAAATTTTGACTGGGTTACTTGTAATGAGCATTATGTCTTTTAATGTTTTTGTTATCTGATTTTCTTTTGAAAAAATTTGCTCTAAAAATCTGACTTGTTCCAAAGGTGAGATTTGCAGCGATGATTCAATCCAAAATCCCTTTAATTCTGAAATATTTGTATTGTCATTTTGATCTCCTTTCC
>JAUNIW010000090.1 GCA_030523245.1 Pseudomonadota bacterium | reverse complement strand
CTTAAAAAGCACATAGATTAAGAGCAATATAAAGGCTGCCAAGAAACCAAAGAAGTATGTTGCGACCGAAAGACCACACCACACAAGAATATAGCCAAAACAATCAATGCCGGCTGTTTCATCACAAATAGCTATTGAGCCCCCAATTATATACGCAAGTCCGAGTATAATTGTCAGTATCCTCATGCAACGCTGCAAACCAATATTATCGTCAAATTTCAAAAATCCGGGACTTTGATTGTTCCAAAAAGCATAAACATGGTTGATGGTGAAAATACCGGTCAGCAAACCAAATAATAAAAAAGTCGTGTTCATAACAAAAAAAAATAAAAGTTAATAATATATATTATACAAACAATATACATTGTTTTGTTTTTTTGTCAATATCTAAAGGATTATTTTATTCAGCAGAGCAGATAATAAAAAAGCCTCTCTGAACAAAATCAGAGAAGCTTTTTTATTATTTCCGCCAAATCCATTCTATCACGGAAGTAAAGAAGCGACGAAGCAAATCGGACATATTATACACTACTATACCCCCAATGGCACCAGCGAAATATGCAATCGGAAAACCAGTTATTAAAGAGGCAACATACCAAACTGATTTCAAATTAGCGGTGGGTTCTGCATGCATAATAGCCATTGAACCCAGAATGATATACGCAAATCCGATTAGGATAGCCAGTATTCGGACAATGCGCTGTAGACAGATACAACCGTCAAACGTTAAGAATGTTGTGATATATCCTTGTCGTACCAAAGACCAAAGGGTACTAAACATTGAAATACCGACCATCAAGAAAAATAATAAAAGAATCGTGTTCATAACTAAAAAAATAAGAGTTAATAATAAATATTATACAGACAATATACATTGTTCTGTTTTTTTTGTCAATAATTAAAAGTTAATACTCTATTTAAACACTTGCATTTACAAAATAAAAATTCTAAATAACGTAGTATTGGAGAACTAAGAGAATATAAAATGGATACCGAATACTATGATTTGCTGGAAGTGAGTGCCACAGCCAGCGCCGATGAAATAAAAAAAGCTTTTCGCAAACAGGCGATGAAATATCATCCGGACCGCAATCCCGGAGATAAAGAGGCTGAACAAAAATTTAAGCAAATCAATGAAGCCTATGAAGTTTTGAAAGATGAACAAAAACGTGCCGCCTATGATCGTTACGGCAAACAGGCTTTTGCGGGCGGAATGGGTGGCAGAGGCGGAAATCCGTTTGGTGGCGGTTTTGATTTTACCGGTGGTGGTTTTGCCGATGTATTTAATGATATTTTTTCAGAATTCATGGGCGGAGCGGGGGCCCGTCAGCGTTCCTACAGCCAACGTGGCAGCGACTTGCGCTATAATCTGAATATCACATTGGAAGAAGCTTTTAATGGGGTAGAAAAAGAAATTATCATTCCGACAACCAAAGAATGTGAAACCTGCCATGGCCATGGGACTAAAAATGGTAAGGAACCGGAAATTTGTCCGACATGTCAGGGCAGTGGTAAAGTGCGTACACAACAGGGTGGTTTTTTTGTTTTTGAAACAACCTGTCCGAATTGTAAAGGTGCCGGACGTGTGATTAAGGAACCTTGTCCGGATTGTCGCGGTGCCGGTCAGGTTAAAATCAACAAAAAGCTGAAAATCAATATCAAGGCCGGTATTGAAACGAATATGCGTATTCGGGTTGCCGGTGAAGGGCTGGCTGGCCTGCATGGCGGTGAAAACGGTGATTTGTATGTAGGAATTGTGGTTGAACCGCATAAGCTTTATGAGCGCAACGGCGATGATTTGTATACGGCAATTCCGATTTCCGTCAGCTGCGCTATTTTGGGCGGTTCCATAGAAATTCCGGCAATTGACGGCACAAAAGTCAAAGTCGAAATACCGGCAGGTACCCAGAATGATACGCTTCTGAAAGTTAAAGGTCAGGGAATGCATCTCTATGATTCGGAACGGCGCGGAGACTTGTATGTTAATACAAAAATTATTATCCCGACAAAGCTGAATGCCAAACAAAAAGAACTGATGGAAGCTTTTCGTGCCGAAAATAAAGACGATTCCTGCCAACCGGTTGGGGACGGCGGAAGAGGTGGCGGCGCTTGTCGGGTTCCTTGCCTCGCCGGAGGCCGGTTACATCACCGGGAGTGTGATTCCCATCAATGGAGGATTGTACACCTGATG
>JAUNIW010000035.1 GCA_030523245.1 Pseudomonadota bacterium | reverse complement strand
ACAAAATTAACGTTATTAAAGAAATCCGTGCTATCACAAACTTGGGCTTGAAAGAAGCTAAAGATTTGGTTGACGGTGCTCCTAAAACTGTTAAAGAAGGTGCTCCTAAAGAAGAAGCCGAAGCTATCAAAGCTAAATTGGAAGCCGCTGGCGCTAAAGTTGAATTGAAGTAATTTTATATCAAAACGACTTTTTAAAAACACTCTCTGCTGTAAAACAGAGAGTGTTTTTTTGTTTGAACATAATGCCTCCTGAGTAAACAGATAAATTTAAGTATCCTCGTCCGATGGCTGGGCTTAAAAATTTTTTGAGACGGGAGAATAAAATTCGGAATTGTTAATGCCGCTTACCTTACATAAGCCGGTAAGAGTTTTCGATATGTTCTCTGATTTGTCAGAGTGAAAACAACACTATCATTAGATGCCCGACAAGCGAGGTTCAACTGTGAGTTTGGTTCACCAATGCAAACAGCGCTCTTTTTGGGGCGCTGTTTTGCTATATGGGGACGAGGCTTTCAGCGAGTTCGAAAGTCAAGTTTTTAAAAATTGCGTTTTGGGAAGTTTTTCCGAACTCGTTTATAAAGAAGTCTTTATTTTTCAATATATTGAGCGAGTTTGAGTCTCGTTAGGTCTTGGGGATATTTAGGCTGATAAATATATTCATAATATTTAATCTTTACTTTGATATTTTTTATTTGTAGTATTTATTTTGGACAGACGAATTGTCTGTCTGGGGTGTGGAAACCTCTCCGATAGCGTCGAAGGTGTAAAGACGAAACTTTTGCACGCCTGAAAGTCTATATGACTGGAAGGCGGCAAAATAAGCTATTCCAGTCAATATGTCGCACTATCTATCGGTAGTTTCCAACTTCCAGTCGCCTTTTCTTTGGGCGACTTTTTGTATTAACAATTTGGAAATAAAGGAGATTGAGATGGCCAGAGTTTATGTTGCCGATAATAAATATGAATCGGGTGTAATTAAAGTATATTGTGTAGATAGTAAATATGATGCAGATTTGTTGTTTTATGTAACAGATAACAAATATGATGCTGATAATAAAGATGAAATTTGGTATTTTACAGATAATAAATATGAGGCTACGGCGTTGTTTTATTGGGTTGATAATAAATATGATGCCGATATTTTAGTTTATAAGGTTGATAGTAAATATGATGCTCAATGGCGGGCAAGCAACAGTTTTATTACAAGATTAAGTTAATAAGAAGGAGGAAAAACAATGGATATTATAAAACAACAATTTTGGCCACCATTAGAGGTTTGTTTGAGCAAATGTGATGAATCTTGTTTTATTTCTGAAAGATTTTGGACTAATGAAACAAAAGGAGAAAACTTATCTGATGATGGGGGAGATGAGATTAAATATATAGGCTCTTTCCAAATAGCGGAAGTTTGGAAACACTATTACGAAGAATATTATATTAGCAACTATGGTTATATTGTCAAAATTAGAGGAGAAGATAAAAAAAAAGCAGAAAAAATTATTCCTGAAAAATTAAAAAGTGCTGATGAAACATCTACGGGATATCCTTGGATTGATTTTTCTAATGAGTTAAAAACTTTATTTAGAGAAAATGCTTTTATTCCTTTTAACCGTCAAGATTCCGGTTGTCAGGTTTGTTTAAATCTTACGGGGAAATCTGCAGAATATGATGTTCATAAATTAGTTGCTCGCTTTTTTCTGACAAAACCGGAAGATTATAATGAAAAAAGCTATGTTGTGCATCATATTGACAACAATTCCTATAATAACAATGTGACAAATTTAATTTATTTGACGGCAGATACACATCGTGGAAATTTGCATAAAATATATCATCCGATGTCGCATAAATAATATATTTCAGTACGTAAACAGTGAGTTAAGCATCCGGTTAATCTCTCAGTTTATGGAATTACAAAAAAGCATTCTTTCCGTCAGAAAGAATGCTTCCAAATGGTAGGGCCGGAGAGAATCGAACTCTCAAGACATTGCTGCCACCAGATTTTGAGTCTGGCGCGTCTACCAATTCCGCCACAACCCCATAAAAAATACAATATGTTGATACAGTATTTATTTGCATTCGTCAACAGTTTTTTTGCATTTTGGGAAATATTTTTACTTTGATTTTGGGTAGTAGTGTGATATACTCCACGCCAGTTGATAAAAAATTGAGGTTATCGTGGAAAATTTAGAGCATCAGGCTTCGGTTTTATTTGGCGAAAAAGAATTTCGGAAAGCTTTGGAGATTTACCAACTTTTGATGAAGGGAAATCCTAAAGTTGAGAAATATGTTATTGCCTGCGGTAACTGTTATGATGCTTTGGGCGAAAAAGAACAAGCGATAGAATTATATACTCAGGCTTTGAAAATTAACAAAGCTTCAGAAGCAGCCATGCTTAATCTTTCAACTATAAACTATGAAATCGGTAATTATGAAAAATCTACCGAATATGCAGAAAATACCCTGAAACAAAATCCGAATAATATAGCTGCTTGGCAAAATCTGGCAAATATAGCGTTTTGTAACGGTAACTATGAAGAGGCGCTGAAATATTATCAAAAAATGTATGAAAAAAACAACAACAGTTACATTGCGATGATAAATCTGGCCAACACTTATTATTCATTGGGAAAATATGTTTTAGCTTTAGAGTTTGCAAAAAAATCGTTGGAGCGTCATCCCTCCAGTGTAGTGGCAAATATGATTTCCGGAAATGCTCTGGCAGCGCTGGAAAAATACGAAAAGGCTATTGATAAATATCTGCGGGCGTATGAGTTGGATGAACATAACCGCGAAGTATTGAATGCTTTAAGTGAAGCTTATCACGCGTTGAATGATTGGGAAAACTGTATTGTTTTTGCTTGGCGCTATGTCAAAACAGCTCCGGAACAAACAGATGCCGTCAAGTTGAATTTCGGATATTTGCTGTACGAATGCTATTCTGAAAAAAGCGAGGAATTGGCCCGAAAATATGCTGCAAAATGGTTAAATTTTTTCCCGAATGATAAAATTGTACAACACATGGCCTGTGCTTTGACAAACGGACACGCTCTGCTGAATTCGGATCATACATATATTAAAGCGACGTTTGATGCTTTTGCCGCGGATTTTGAAGAAACATTGTCTGCGTTGGATTATCAGGCTCCGTCACTTTTGGAAACCGAGGCGGGTAAACACTTAAAAACCTCGGTATTTAAAGGATATCATATTTTGGATTTGGGGTGCGGCACCGGCTTATGCGGTGAAAAAATGAAAAAATTTGCATCCCGCCGCGGGCTCATCGGAGTAGATTTGTCTGAAAAAATGTTGGATGTTGCCCGTGAAAAGAAAATTTATGCGCAATTGATTTGTGATGATATTTGTCATTATCTGGAAACAACCTCTTATTTCTTTCATGTGGAGGTTGCCTCTGATGTTTTGACTTATTTCGGTGATTTAACCAAAGTTTTTGTACGGGTGTCCAAATCATTGACGCCGGGCGGTATGTTTTTCTTTACCGTATCGGAAAATTCGGTCAATGAAGACGACTTTTTTATGGTGCCGAGCGGGCGCTTTGTTCATAATTCCAACTATGTCGAGCGTGTTTTGAAAAGCGCCGGTTTACGCGTTGTCAGCTGTGAGCGTCATATTTTGCGTAATGAAGCCGAAAGTCCGGTTTATGGTTATGTTTTTGCTGCGGCAAAACCGGAGTTAAATAAGTGAGAAATATCTCAATACCGAAGATATTTTTTTGTTTGTTCCTGCTTTTTTATCCGCAGACAGATTCTTTAGCGCTGGAACCTCCGGTGATTCGGCAAAATGCCCGAGCTTCCGAGAATGCTATCCGGCGGCGGGCGTTTAATGTGCCGGAAAAAGCCTCCCTGAATGCCAGACGTTTGACAGCCTATCTGGTTGAGCCGTTTGAAACGGATATCGATAAAATGCGGGTAATTGCTTATTGGATTGCCTCACATATTGCCTATGACGGATACAAATATAATGCCGGTCAGGTAAATAAAAGAAATTGGAGCTATCATTATGATATATTCCGGTCCAAGACGGGAATTTGTACGGATTTTGCCTTATTGTTTCAAGAGATGTCGGGCTATGCCGGTATTCGAGGTGTTAAAATCGTAACGGGCTATGTCGGTAAGCCGACATTTATTAAAAGAAAAAGACCGCCAGCCAATGCCGCAGGTCATGCCTGGAACAGCGTTAAAATTAAAGGAAAAAACTATTATATTGACACGACATGGATGGCTCCGCAGAAAATCATACCCAAGAGAAAGGGAAATTTCAATTCATGGAGCCATAAAATGGAAGTTAAACGCCGCAGCCGCATGGATACACAGGTCTCCGCCGATATAAGAACCTTTTTCTTTCTGTTCACGCCTGAGGATGAAGCCAAAAATTTTGGTGAGGTTCATTATGAAACCGCCGAATATTAGATTAACGCTTTTATCTTTGCACCAAGTTCTGCTTCAATTCGGACGGGACGTTTTAAGTTCAGGCTCATATGAATAAGCTTTACTTCAATTTTTGTCAGTAAAGTGTCACCGCGGTAAATTTCCTGTCGGACAACCAGACTGGCTCCGCCGGCTTCCAAAACCTGACAGGTAACAACAAGAGCATCATCAAGCCTTGCCGAAGCCAGATATTCTATATGACAGGAACGGACAACAAAACCGGTTTGGTCATTTTCTAAATTTTTTTCCTGACTTATTCCCAGATTCCGGATAAATTCCGTACGGGCGCGTTCGGCAAATTTGAGATAATTGGCATAATAGACGATACCGCCGGCATCCGTATCTTCATAATAGACGCGTACCGGATAAGCAAAGATTTTATTTTCGATTCTTCCCGTGGCAGGTATTGTTTCTTCAAACATGTTTAATCCTCCAGTGTATCCAGTAATTCATATTGTTTAACTTGTTTGGCCGGCATTTTGATACCCAGATAACGATACCCCAGCTGCGAAATAATACGACCGCGCGGCGTACGCTGTAAAAAACCGAGTTTGAGCAAAAACGGCTCAACAACTTCTTCAATGGTATCCCGCTCTTCGGATAACGCAGCTGCCAGCGTATCAGCACCGACCGGTCCGCCGCCGTAGTTTTTGATAATGCAGTTCAGATAACGGCGGTCGAACGCGTCAAGGCCGAAATCATCCACATCAAGACGTTTTAATGCCATATCGGAAATATGCGAATCAACGATTTTTTGTGCGGAAACAGCGCCAAAGTCACGAACCCGCCGCAACAGTCTTCCGGCAATACGCGGCGTACCTCGCGAACGTTTGGCAATTTCCATGGCGCCATCGTCGGAAATTTCAATATTCAGAAGTCTGGCATTGCGCAAAACAATTTTTTTCAAATCTTCGTGCGAGTAAAAATCAAGCCGCAGCGGAATACCAAAGCGTTCCCGCAGCGGTGTGGAAAGCAGACCGGAGCGGGTTGTGGCGCCTACCAGCGTGAATGGCTGCAGGTCGATTCGCACGGAACGGGCAGAGGGACCTTCCCCAATGATTAAATCGAGTTGGAAATCTTCCATAGCCGAATATAAAACTTCTTCAATAGCCGGATTCAAACGATGAATTTCATCAATAAACAAAACATCGTTTCTTTCCAGATTAGTCAGTATGGCGGCCAAGTCACCCGATTTTGAAATCATTGGTGCGGAAGTTGCCCGAAAACCGACACCGAGTTCTTTGGCTACAATAGAAGAAAGTGTGGTTTTACCCAATCCCGGAGGGCCGAATAAAAGTACATGGTCTAAGGCTTCACCGCGTTGTTTGGCTGCGGCAATAAAAACTTTTAAGTTTTCGCAAACTTCGCGCTGGCCGACAAAATCATCCAGACTGGCCGGCCGCAGACTAACCGGATTATTACCGATTTGTTCATCTTCTGCCTGTTCCTGCGGGCTGACGATTCGAGTATCTTCTTTCATTTTTTAAAATTCCTTTGCGGCAAATTCTTTCAAGGCCAGACGAATAAGTGTCGGTACGTTAGCGTCCGGATTTTCGGCAATAACTTTAGTTGTAGCGCGGTAAGCTTCTAGACGCTGATATCCCAGATTAACCAAAGCCGAAATAATATCTTCGCTTTTTGAATAATCCGCGTCTTTCGGAAGCGCAGCCGTTTCAACGGGAATACCTTCAACAGCAGCGGAAGCACTGCCTGTACCGGCCGGAATAGTAACAATTTTATCCTTGAGTTCAGTAACGATACGGGCAGCAAGTTTCGGACCAACACCCGAAGCGCGGCAAAATGAAGTTTTATCCTGAGCGCTGACAGCCTGAGAAAGCTGAGCCGGTGTCAAAACCGAGAGGATGCTGAGACAAACTTTTGCGCCGACCCCCTGAACCTTTGTCAGAGTGGCAAACCATTCTTTTTCCCAGGCATCGGCAAAACCGAACAACGAAATATTGTCTTCGCGCACAATCATTTCCGTCAGTAAGACCGCCTCCTGTCCGATGGCCAGTCTGCTTAAAGTTTTCGTTGACGCGGAAACAAGATACCCCACGCCGTTAACATCAATAATGCAATAATCATCGCCGATTGTATCAATCAGCCCGCGTAATTTGGCAATCATTTTCATACCTCTCAGTCTGAAGAAAGATTAGCTGAAATATCCAACAGGCGCAACAGTTTTATTGCTTTTCTGCAAAGCTTAATTTATAAAAAAGTTATTGGAGAAAACGAGATGTCTTTTGTAGAAATATTTTGCCTTAGTCTGGCTTTGGCCGTTGATGTATTCGGTGTGGCTTTTGCCTACGGTTTGATTATCGTTCGTCACCGGCGGCGTCTTGCTTTACGTTTGGCCGGAACCTGTGGTATTATGCAATTTATGATGCCGCTTCCGGGGTATGTCTGTACAGCCGTGATAGATTCGTGGATTTCCCGTTTTGACTATCTGCTTGTATTTTCGGTTTTTCTGGCTTTGGGGCTAAATGTGATTCGCGAGGCCGTAACGGAAGAAAACGGTGCCGCGCCGTTTAAAAGACGTCGCCGTTTAAGCTGGAAAACGGTGCTGACAATCGGAATAGCGACCAGTATTGATGCTTTTGTCAGCGGTACGATGCTGTATCTGACTAAAACGCCGCTGCTGCCGGCAGCCGTCGTTATCGGTTTTGTTTCTTTTGTGACAGGGTTGCTGGGCTTCAATTTGATTTATTGCTTTAAAAAAGTGCCGGAAAAATATTTGCAGATTACTGCCGGATTAGTTTTAATTGCGTTAGGGTTCAAAAATTTGCTGGCGCATTTTATGTGAATTTAATACATGACTTTATTTAAATATAAACCGCAGGCCGGTGCGCTGATACCGGCTTTAGTCCGGTCTCGGGCCTCTAGAATTTCCTTGACATTTGCCGGAAGCAAACGGCCGTTACCGACTTCTTTCAGTGTACCGACCATGTTTCGGACCTGATGATACAGGAACGAACGAGCCTCAACTGTAAAAATAATTTCATCGCCGTTGCGGCAAATATCCAGTTTATCCAAAGTTTTTACCGGACTTTTAGCTTGACAACCGGCACCGCGGAAAGAACTGAAATCATGATTTCCCAACAGGCAGGAAGCAGCCTGCCGCATAGCATCTACATCCAGAGGATACGGTACGCGCCAGACACGTTCGGCCAGCAGCGGACTGGGGCCGCGCCGGTTAAGAATACGATAAATATAACCACGGCCTTTGGCTGAAAAACGCGCATGAAAATCATCGGTTGTTTTTTCAACATGCAAAACGCTGACCGGTGCTGCCAATTCCCGTAAAAGCGCGTTAAGACTTTCCATGATTTTGTATTCACTCAAATCCATGGCAAGGTCAAAATGTGCCACCTGTCCGAGAGCATGTACGCCAGCATCGGTACGTCCGGCACCAAAAACATCAACAGTTTGATGAGAAAAACCTAAAACAGCTTTTTCCAGAAATTCCTGTGCGCTGGGACCGTCTTTTTGTTTTTGCCAGCCGACCAGATGTGTTCCATCATATTCCACTGTAATTTTGTACCGCATTTTTACCTCATTAAATTTGTTCAAAGATTAGGCGAGGGGTGTCTAAATGTCAAATAAAAAACAAACCCGTGCCGCAAAGACACAGGTTTGAGTTTTTCTTGAGGTTAAACTTTCCGGTTTAGGCCGCATGGGTACATTTATTTTTATTTTCATTATCCAGAAAACCAAGTTTTTCCTGAACTTCCCAAATAACCCGTAAGGCAGCCAGAGCCTGTTCGCCGCCGACGCGCGGTGTTGCCTCGCCGTTAACACATTTTATAAAGTGAGACAGTTCAGCCTGCAACGGTTGATTTGTCGGAATGAACAATTGTTCAACACTGCCTTTCAAACCATAATTCATCCAGTCCGGAATTTCTTCCTGATTAACAAACGGCATACGTCCCTGTGTATGAACATTGATACTCTGATTGATAAAATCCATATCAATATAGTTTGTGTCGGTTGTCACGGTCAGGGTGCGGACTCTGGACTGAGTAATACGGCTTGCGGTCAGGTTAGCCGTGGCGCCGTTTTCAAATTCGAGTAAAGCGGTAATATAGTCTTTACCGAGAGGACTTTCTTTTGTTTTTACCGAGCAGGCCTGAACATTGACAACCGGAGATTTCATTAAAGACTGAACAACTTCAACATCGTGAATCATCAAATCCATTGATACGTCAACATCGGTAATACGGCCGCTGGCTGCCGACATACGTTGTGCCGTCATGGAACGGATTTTAGTCGTATCCGATAACAATTTCCCCATTTGCTCGACAGCCGGATTGAAGCGCTCAATATGACCGACCATTAAAACGACATTATTGTTATGCGCGGCATTGATAAGGCGTACGCAATCTTCTTCCGTTGTCGCCAAAGGTTTTTCCATCATACAGTGAATACCGCGGTTCATAAAGAATTCTCCGACATCGGCATGTGTAACAGAGGTAGTCACAACGCTGACGGCATCTACATTGGCAGCAACTTCTTCCATGGAAGAAAAAGCTTTAATGCCATAAGTTTCGGCAGCATTTTTTGCTGCTTCGGGAAAAATGTCATAAACACCGACAAGTTCGACACCCTGCAGGTTTTTATAAGTTTTAAGATGATTTTTACCCATCATTCCGGCGCCGATAACAGCAACCTTTATTGTTTTAGTCATTGAAATTCCTCAATTATTAAGCTGATAACAATTTTATATGCCCTTTATATATCACAAACACGGCAGAAATGCTTTTAACAATATGTTACAGATTGTTACAGTGACCTGTATATTAAAGTGTATAAGGGGTAAGAAAGTCTATTGACGTTTGTGGAAAATGGTTATAAATTAAAGCATCAAAATTAAATGAAGAAGAGTAAAAATGGCGTTTTTTTATAAATATATTACCCATATTATCCCTTAGGGGATTGCACGGCTGTTTTTATATAAAATTCTCTAAATCAATAACTTAAATAATCAATTTTCAATAGGTATAAGGATAATGACAAAATACTATGCTGACGTAAAAGCCAAGCCGGATTTTGCAACGCTTGAAAAAGAAGTGCTGAAATTCTGGGAAGAAGATAAAACTTTTGAAAAATCTGTGCATAACCGCGATGGCGCGGCCGAATTTGTATTCTATGACGGTCCGCCGTTTGCCAACGGAACACCGCACTATGGTCATATTATGGTTTCATACGTTAAAGATGTCGTGGCGCGTTTTCAGACAATGGACGGTAAAAAAGTTGAGCGACGTCTGGGCTGGGACTGTCACGGTTTACCGGCTGAAATGGCCGCCGAAAAACAGCTGGGTGTTTCCGGCCGCAAGCAGATAGAGGCTTTCGGGGTAGAAAAATTCAATGATTTTTGTCGTTCTGATGTCTTGAAATATTCCGGTATCTGGGTAGAGTTGTTTAAGCGCATCGGCCGCTGGGTTGATTTTAATCATGATTACAAAACGATGAATCTGCCTTTTATGGAAAGTGTTATCCATAATTTTAAGGAGTTGTACGAAAAAGGTCTGGTCTATGAAGATTATCGGGTTTTGCCGTACTCCTGGGCTGCTGAAACGCCGCTTTCGAATTTTGAGGTGAATTTAGGCTATAAAGATAAAACAGATACGGCAATTACGGTTATGTTTAAGCTGGAAACAGGTCAGAAGATTCTGGTTTGGACAACAACGCCGTGGACACTGCCGTCCAACCTGATGCTGGCTGTGGGTAAAGATATTGATTATGCGGTAATGGAAGAAGACGGACAGCAGTATATTCTGGCCGAAGCGCGTCTGGGCAGCTATAAAAAACAACTGGAACATGCCGTTCTGGTGAAAAAAATCAAAGGTGCGGATTTGCTGGGACTGAACTATGAGCCTATGTTCCCGTATTTTTCAAAACTCAAGGATAAAGGCGCTTTCAAAATTCTGGCCGGAGAATTTGTTTCGACCGAAGATGGTACGGGTGTTGTTCATATTGCACCGGGGTTCGGTCAGGACGACTTTGAAGCCTGCCGCGCTTATGATGAAAACTTTCCGGTTGTTTGTCCGGTAGACGAGGCCGGTAAATTTACCGCCGAAGTTCCGGATTATGAAGGACAGCAGGTTTTTGAAACGAATGAACCGATTCTGTCATGGTTAAAAACAAACGGTCTTCTGGTTAAAAAAGAGCAGTATACACACACATATCCGTTCTGTTGGCGGACAGATACGCCGTTAATTTACAAGGCTATGAGTTCATGGTTTGTCAAAGTAACCGATTTTCGTGAAGAAATGGTGCGGCTCAATCAACAGATTAACTGGATTCCGGGACACATCAAAGAAGGTCGTTTCGGCAAATGGCTTGAAGGTGCGCGTGACTGGTCAATTTCCCGCAATCGTTTCTGGGGAACACCGATTCCGGTTTGGAAGTCGGATAATCCGGCTTTTCCGAGAGTCGATGTCTTTGGTTCGGTTGCCGAAATCAAAGCTGCGACAGGTTTTGACGTTGATAATCTGCATAAGCCTTATATTGATGATGTGGTCTATCCAAATCCGGATGACCCGAGCGGTAAAACGATGATGCGCCGCGTCAGCGATGTTTTTGACTGCTGGTTTGAATCCGGTTCTATGCCGTATGCGCAAATTCATTATCCGTTTGAAAATAAAACTTGGTTTGAAAATCATTTCCCGGCCGACTTCATTGTGGAAGCCATTGACCAGACGCGGGGTTGGTTCTATACACTGACGGTGTTGTCAACCGCTTTGCATCATAAACCGGCATTTAAGAATTGTATTTGTACCGGTTTGTTGATGGCCGAAGGCGGACAGAAATTGTCCAAGCGTTTGAAAAATTATCCTGACCCGAATGAAATTTTGGATTCAATCGGTTCAGATGCGCTGCGGTGGTTTTTGATTTCTTCGCCGGTTTTAAAGGGCGGTAATGTAGCCGTGGATAAAGAAGGCAAAGAAATTGCCAAAGCTTCGCGGGCAGCCATGATTCCTTTATGGAATGCGTTTTATTTCTTTACGCTTTATGCCAATGCCGAAGATTATCAGGCCAAAGAAATTTTTTCTTCTCCTGAGGCTATTGACAATTATATTCTTTCAAAACTGAAGAATCTGGCCGTAACGGTGAAAAGAAATCTGGAAACTTACGAGGTTGCAGATGCCTGCGCTAAAGTTTCCGATTTTATGGAAATATTGAACAACTGGTATATTCGCCGGACGCGTGATCGTTTTTGGGAAGGTGACCGGACAGCTTTTGATACGTTGTACACTGTTTTGGTTAACGTAAGCAAAATTGCGGCGCCGCTGCTGCCGTTTGTTTGCGAATATGTTTATAAAACACTGACAAAAGACGAGTCTGTTCACTTATGTGACTATCCTGAATTGGCAGAAATCAAATCTGATGACGGATTGATGGCAGATATGGACTTTGTGCAGGATTTATGCTCAACCGGTAAATTTATCCGTGAAGAAAAAAATCTGCGTAACCGTTTGCCGCTGGCTTCAATGACACTGATTGGAGCGAAATTGTCGCCGGCTTATCAGGAAATTGTTAAAGACGAGCTTAATGTTAAAGAAATTAAGTTCGATGACAATCTGGATAATTACGCCAGTAAAAAAGTCTATCTCTATACGCCGCTTTTGGGTAAAACCTTAGGCAAAAACATGGGCGCTGTTATGGCTGCCTATAAACAGGGACAGTGGATATTAAACAGTGACGGCACACTTTCTATCGGCGGTCAGATTTTGACACCGGATTTATTTGAAGTACGTCTGGAAATGAAAGAAGGTGTTGCCGGACAGGCTTTTGACAGCAATAAAGCCGTTTTGACGCTGGATACGGTGGTTACAGACAGCCTGAAACGTGAAGGTATGGCTCGTGATTTTGTCCGTCTAATTCAGACGCTGCGTAAGGATAAAGACTTTAATATTTCAGACCGGATTGAATTGCATTATCAGACAAATAATGCCGAACTGGCTCAGGCTTTGTCCGAAAATGAAAAATATATTTCGGAACAGGTTCTGGCAGTGAAGGTTGTTCCGACCTGCAGTTCGGGCAGCGAGTCGGATATTGAAGGTGAACATGTGGTTTACGATGCGTTTAAGCATTGTGCCTGAGATTGCCGGTTAAAATAACAAAAAAAGGACTGTTGAGGCAGTCCTTTTTTTGTAAACAGATATTAGCCGAAAACAAAACTTATTTGGGAATAACCTGATTATGGCGAACTTCGAAAAATCGGGCAATGTTGCGGATAGCATCAAAGTTTTGCGATTCGGTAGAAGTTATCCATGCTTGCAAATGCAGAGCGGTAATTTTGGAGAGCAGGGCATCTCGTTTTTTATCGTCAAGGTGAGTCGTAACCTCATCCAACAACAGAATAGGGGCAAAGCCTTTATCCAGAATCTGACATTTCGTCTGAGCCAGAATGATGCTGACAAGCAAAGCTTTTTGTTCACCGGTGGAGCAAAGTTCGGCCGGCATATTTTTTTTCTTGAAATAAACTTTGAAGTCTGTACGGTTGACACCGTCAACATAGTCGTTGTAAATAACATTACGCCGTTGTTTGGCCAGTTGTTCGGCATAAAAATTTTCAATCTTAACCGCGGGAAGAGTATCAAGCATTTTTTCAATGGTACCATCCAATTCCAGCCGGACATCGGGAAAAATATCGTCAGGTTCATGAGCAATAAATGTGTTCAGACGGGCAATCAGCTCCCGACGGGCAGCGGCAATAGCCACCCCCAGAGCCGCCATATCGGCCTCAACAGATTGCAGCCATACGGTATCAGCCTGACCGCTTTTCAAAATCTGAAACCATTGCCGGTAGAGATGTTCGAAATTGGCCGTCCGCTTAGCATGTTCCAAATCGAAAGCGTAGACGAGCCTGTCCAGAAAACTGCGCCGCGGCTGCGGGCCTCCCAAAAAAAGTCTGTCCATTTGCGGGGTGACCCAGATGGCGGAAATATATTTTCCCAGTTCGGTTTGTTGAGAAACTTTTTGATGATTTATTTTGACGATTCTTCTTTCAAAATTACGAATTTCATCTTCTTCTGTTTCTTCATGAAAACCTTTTTGGGTACCTGTACCGATAGAATATTCTTCATTGCTTTTCAAAATTTCTGCAGCAACACTCCATCCTTCCGTCATCGGCTGAGGCACAGAGTCCTCATTAGGAACAAGACGTTTGATATCTGCCAGTTTGGCACTGCGCAGTCCTCTTCCGGGGGTTAAGAAAGAGAGTGCTTCCAGAATATTGGTTTTGCCGGAACCGTTTTCTCCGGTAATCACGATTGGTGCGATATCTGTTTCGATTCGCAGGTGTTTGTAATTTCTGTAGTCAGATAAAGTCAGGCGCGTGACACCTGACTTTTCTTTAGTAACTTCATTTAATTTATCTGTTAATTCCGACAACTTATACTCTCATCGGCATCAAAACGTAGATAGCGCTGGCATCAGATGTATCGTGAATAACCGATGGCGAAGCACCGTCGCTGAAGCTGAATTTAGCTGTATCACCTTTAATTTCGGCCAGAATATCCAGCAAATACCGGAAATTGTAACCGATTTCCAGAGATTCGCTGTCATAAGTTGCTTCGATTTCTTCGATAGCGCTGCCTAAATCAGGACTGGACGTCGTAATAATTACATGATTTTTGTTGGCAATCATTTTTATAGCACGAGTTCTTTCGGCAACAACAGAAACACGGTCAACAGCGGTTGCCAAATCTTTAACATTCAGTTCCAGAATCTTATCGTTATCCGTCGGAATAACGCGCTCATAATCAGGATA
>JAUNIW010000034.1 GCA_030523245.1 Pseudomonadota bacterium | reverse complement strand
GGTTTTCCAAATGTTTTGTTTCCGGTTTTTCAATATGTTTTGTATTTGCTTTTTCTAATAAATCAGTCATTTTCGGCTCCCTTTCATTTCTAATGTTTTATTTAGGAAGTAACTTTTAATTATTCAAGACAAAATCCACTCTTTCGGACGGAGTCAGATTTTCAGGATAGGTATTTTCTATTTTTTCCAATACCTGACGCAAACCTTTGCCGTTGGCAATTTGGATAGCCAGACCGGGACGGGCGTTAAGTTCAAGCATCATCGGCCCGCGCTCACGGTCCAGAACAATGTCTGCCCCCAGATACCCCAGTCCGGTCAGTTCATAAGCCTGAGCGCCGATAAGCAAATGTTCGCGCCATAAAGGCACCTGCAGCCGGCTCAAGTCGGCACCTGTATCCGGATGGATCTCTATCGGCACATTATGGCTGACAGCCTGAACGGCCTTGCCGGTTTTAATATCCAGCCCGACCCCGACGGCTCCCTGATGCAAATTGGCCCGCCCGCTGGACTCTTTTGTTGCCAGACGAGTCATGGCCAAAGCCGGAAATCCTTTATAAACAATCAGCCGGACATCAGGAATACCCTGATAACTGAAGTTTTTAAATACATCACTGAAATGCACCAGCTCTTCAATCAGGGCAACATCATATTGTCCGCCCAAACTGTAAAGTCCGCTCAAAATATTGGAAACATGCTGATACACCTCTTTAAAGGAAAGAACCCGGCCGGAAGGCGTCGTAAAATTTTCATTTTCATAATGAGCAATAACCAAAACCCCTTTACCACCGCTTCCGTGAGCCGGTTTTATAACAAATTCGCTGTGTCCCGCCACCCGCTGCAGCAAATCTTTGACTTCATACTGGTGTTCGATTACGCCAATCATACGCGGCGTATTGATATCAATACTGTTAGCCAGTTTTTTTGTTTGTACTTTGTCATCAACCAACGGATATAAAGAACGTTTGTTAAAACGGGAAATAACACCGTAATTACGGGCATTCATGCCAAGAACGCCGTTTTCACGGAGTCTGCGCGGCGAAACATATCCTTTCAAAAAATCAAACATCTTATTTACCTCTGGCTAACGGTGCAAAACGCTTTAATTCAGTCAGGCGGTAACCGGTATATGTACCGAGCAGCATAACCACGAAGAGAATAACCAGATTCCATTCATTAAAGGCGAACATAATATGGCGGATATATTCACTGCTGATGACACCATAAGTCACAATCGCCACAAAAAGACTGTTAACAATTTGCTGCACGGCATTTCTTGCCCCCTCTTCTTCCCATGTAATTGAAGCACGTTCAATAATCCATGCCGTAATAATAATCGGGAAAAATACAGCGGAAGAAGCAATACTGAAATTATAATGATAGCCCAAAATCGTCAGCATCTGCATAATTAAAATCACACAAATAACCACCGAAGAAATTCTCGGAACCAGCAAAAGATTAAGTCGTGTCAGCATGGTACGGATTAAAAGACCGATACCGATAATCAGACCGAAACAAACAAGCCCCGGAACAAAACCCGTTTTAACCAGTGACATAGAAATCAGCATCGGCGTAAATGTCCCCATTGTCTGAATACCGATAACATTACGCATCAGTACAATCAACAGAATACCCAGAGGGAAAATCATCAGCCATTTCAACGTATTTTGTTCCAGAGACGGCAGATTGTAAATTGTAAAATCAAACCAGCTGCTGTTTTCATATTTAGCCCGCCGGCCTGCCATTTTAAAGGAAGAAACGACAGATTTGATAACAGAAAATTTAACTTTGGAATCTTCTCCGCCGGCAACATCAAGCAGTGAATTACCACCGCGCTGAAAAACAACAAAACTCTTCGGCAAACCTGATTTTCCGGTGTTGATATCATAAATTTTCCATTTTGACCCTTCATAAGCCTCTACCATCAAATCGGCGACGGTGGCTTTCCGCTTCTCGCTGAGTTGAACCCCGCGCACAATACGAGCCGGAATACCTTTGGCATTAAGCAGAAAAATAATATCTTCAGCCATAATCTGCGGGCTTTTCTGTACCGGCAGGAAAGAGTCGACTTCCGGTGCCAACGGCTGTTCATTCAGCAAAGAAATCAGGCGTTGGGCTTTCGTTTCGCCTTCACGTCCTTCTACCAGACGCCAGATAGCCTTAACCATTTCTTCATGCTGTTCGTCATCATAACGTACGTTTACCTGAGCCGGTCTGTCGCTTATTTCTTTGCCGCTGGTATCTTTATTGTCATAAATCATAATACGGTAATACAAATCCTGTTTTACAGCCCGTGCAGCCGATTTCATAACGACACGATGATTTTTACCGTCTTCGACAACTTCATACCCCGGCGCAACAACATCGGCACTCAGTATCTTGTATTCCTTACCGATACGCGGCGTTGACAGCGAAACTTCTATCGGGTCACCGGTCGGCTTGAACGAAACATGAGCATCAACCGTCCAAACATCTGTCCGCTCCTGAGGAGAAAAACTAAATCCCCAATAAACAATTTTATAATAGGTAGCAATCGAAGCTACAACAACGGAAAGCAGCAATAAAACCGTTAAAATGCCGCGGACAGAAAGAATTTTTTTCAACATAGTTCAAACCTTTATAAAAGAAAACCGGCAGACTTTTCCTGCCGCCGGCATTTATTTCAGTGTATTAGAAAGAGTAACATCGACAATAGCCCGACCGTAAAGCACATTCCGTCCGACCAAAGTCTGATAATCAAATTTATCACGTTCGGCTATCGTAAAGTTAGCTCTGAAGACATCTTTACCCATCCGGACTTCCATTTCCACCATCGGACGTTTTTCTTTATCGCCGATTCGTTTTATCAGGGCATTTTTCAAAAGAGGTTTTTCAAACACATGTTTTTCTTTTGTTGTCCGGTTCACAACCGTAAAAGAAACCCACTTACGTCCGTCACGTTCAAACGGCTTAATATTTTCGGCATCTAAAGAAGATGTTGTTGCTCCCGTATCAATCCGTGACATAAACGGAGACTTCATCGGCAGCAGATAAATCGGTTCAACCTCACCGATAATATTATCCGGCATAATTTTCACTACTTGTTTTTCCTTTGCCGTATTCGGCACAATCCCCGGCACCATTTGTACTTCCGAAGGCGTACATCCGGCCAGAGCCAACACAAAAAATATGTGTCTTATCTTTAACATAATCACCTCAAAATCAAAAAATATTGCTTTAGGATTAGTAATCCTATATTTTTGACTGAAAGTAAAGCAAAAAAACAAAAAAATACCGACTAATCAACAGCCGGTATTTTTGTTTTTTCTGTTTAGAAAAACAAGGTTAAACGCAATGAAGTCACACTACCGTAGTCTGATTTTTTATTAAGGGCAGAATTAAAGTAGAATTGAAAATCCGGCGTAATTGTTGCCCACTTTGAAATTCCCCACGCCCAATAAGCTTCAACAACCTGCTCGGCTTTATGATAGATTTCCGAACCGACCGCTTTTTTATCAATCTTATTATAAGCATAAGCCAAACCAATCTGGTCAAGCGTATTGCGTTCCAGAGGATTATTCCAAATCAGTCCGGCGGCATACGTTTGATTGGTCGTTATCACATGGCCGCTGACCCCGTTCAGACGGGCAAATAATGCAACTTTTTCCGATATATTCTGTTGCATATTAACCGACCAGCCCGTTGTTGACTGAGGTTGTTCTTTAACAGCCGGCTGATTATAGACCATAATCGAATATTGACCGTCCCCCAGCCCTTTGATTGTCGGATTATATCCAATCTGACCGAAAGTCGTAAAATGTTTTTCGTGCAGACGATTTACTCTGATACCAGGAGCTTCAATATTTGTCGCATCCTGAAAACCTGCCGTTAATGACCAGTTACCCGGTGTTGCCTGCAAATATGCGCCCAAACCTGCGGAAGAATATGTGGCACTGCCGTTTTGGGACAAAGAAAAATTCAAGAAATTGACCTGCTGATTGCCGTCATAATCCGTTCCGTCAAACATAAACAGATTATATTGCCCGACACCAAACGTCAGCCAGTTATACCGGCGGGGCAGCTGATAGGTATAATAAAGACCGGCAAAGCTTTGTTCTTCTTCGTTAAAATCATTTATCGGCGACACCAGTCCGCTGCGATTTTGAATATCTCCGGCCGTATGTCCGCCATAATATACGCTGTTATAGCTGAAATTCAGAATTCCCGTACCGTAATCATTATCAAAAGTTGTCCATGCCACTGACGGATAAAGGTATGACTGCACGGCATTGTTGTGTCCGCCGGGAGCCGTTCGCTGTCCCAAAAGTGAATAGGTCAGGCTGTAATCAATCCCGTACTCTTTATTCAGCTTTTCTTTAAACGATAAATAGTCAGCCCCCAATGAAGGTTGTGCGGCCGATGCAGCCGCAGCAAGCATTACAAATCCGGCCGTCCAGATACATATATTTTTTGTCATGGCAGAATCCCCTTTGTTATTTTTCCGAGAGATATATACCCTGCAGACATAAAAAAAAGAGGTTGAAACCCCAACCTCCCGAAAAAAATTTTTTTATCGTTACTTTTTTGTAGCTTTAACGTAAGCCATCATGGCATGTTCTTCGCAATAAGTCTGTCCCATGCGTACTTTTTTACCGCAAAAACAAAAATCTTCATCACGCGGATCACCCAACGGCCAGCGGCAGGTATGACTGTCCAGCTCCACCAGCTTAACATGCTCCCCGCTCTTCCGTTTTTTTTCTGCTTTGGCAACACAAACCGGAGCTTCAGTCTGTACGGTGCTTTCGGAAACTTCTACAATCTGTTCTTCGACGACAACCGCCGTTTCCGCAACATTTTCCTCTTCTTTTGACTTAATAGGCGAAGGTCTTGCCGTCAGGCACAAACGATGAACCTTGCCGACAATAGAATTTTTTGTGACGCCCAGCGCCTTGGCAATTTCCGTTGCCGTTTTTCCCTCGTCCCACATTTGACGCAGCTTATCAACCATTTCGTCAGTCCAAGCCATTTTACAAACTCCTTCAATTTTCATCAATTTTCTAATTTTTACAAAATTATTTATTTTATGTCTAGAAAAAAGTCATTCTTCATCACTTTTTTTTAATAAATAGATTTTAAGATTAAAAAAACGAGGAGAATTCCCATGCGTTTCATTTTTTTTATAACCTTACTGGCAATTGTTTTTCCCTGTCAGGCTCAAATTAAAGAATTTGCCCATTTATATGACATAGATTTGGCCGAAACGATTCCGGACACCGTACAGCTTGAAAAAGAATACCGTAAAGAGTCCAGTAATTATGACTGGCGTTACAATTACAGCTGGAATATGCCATCGGTTTTTGATACGGAATTTTCCCGAAACATCAAACGATTCGGCGCCATAGAAAAACGCATTGACAGCGAAAAAGAGGACGCGCTGCTGCGTAGCATAAAAAGGCTTCCGCCGGCCTATTATCCGTACATCGGCCCTGTACTTCACACCGTTCCGGGTCTTTCGGGAAAAATTTTGGACCTTCCGGGCATTAAAGAAACGAAAAATAAATTTCCCGAGCATGTTGCCTCTCCGCTGGCCGGCATTCCGAATTTGGAATTTGTTTCTCCCGAACTATACATTTTCTTAATGCCGCAAATTTGGGGCGAAGGCCTGAACACTCTGGAATTTCCGGAGATAAAACAAAAAAGCGTTAATCATCCGCCGGTCAGGATAAAAAAGGAATTCATCAATACGCTTCTTGAACGCACACCCTCATCAGACTTTGCCATTAACAAAGAAAAGAAAGAAAAATCCAAAGGAATGCGTCATTATAACGCCACAAAAGAAACACCTCTTTCGGAAGCCGATGTCACTGCTTTTATACAAACGCTGCCGGCGCTGCGTAAATTTCAGGACGGAAGAGAAAACGGCATCAGTTTTATCGGCATGGGTGTCCTGCAAAATTACTGGGATCAGAAAAACGGCATTGACAAAAACGTTTCGTTTCTGAAAGGTGTCGTCAATCCTTGTCAAAACATTGTCCGTAAAGCCCAGTGGCTCGGCCGGCGCTATGATTTGCAGCAAATCGTCGGTACACAGGCTTTCGGCCTTGAAGACTGGGCATATACCTGCGACAAGACCATAAAAGCTTTTCGCGCCGCCAGCCAGAACAATGCTTATACCTCATCTTTCAACCTTTTGAGAAAAGGCTATTTTTATCAGATGATAAATCAGGCCGGATATTATACGCCGGAAGAAAGAATGACACATAAATATTTTATGGAAGCCGTCCTGCAGGCTTTCAGTTCAAACCAAAACGACATTGATGCCGTCCGCCCGCATTTAAAACAATTGCGCAAAGAATTGGAAGCTTTTGATCTCAATATGCTGGGTTCGCCGTTGATTTTACCTTAAATTTATAAAAAAAACTTGCATTTCTGACAGATACTCTGTATAAACACTAAACAGACAAACTTTTAATTAAAAGGTATAAAAAAATGGCAAGAGTTACTGTTGAAGATTGTATTGATAAAATTCCAAACCGTTATGATTTGGTAATGGTTGCGGCACAGCGTGCACGTGATATTTCTTCCGGCGCCCCGCTTTGCGTTGAGCGCGACAACGACAAAAATTCCGTTGTTTCCCTGCGTGAAATAGCCGGAAATAAAGTCAGCATTGAAGATTTGCAAAAATCTTTGGTTATGGGTCAGCAGAAATATGTTGAAGTTGAAGAACCGGAAGATGAAGAAGTTGAAATTCTGGCTGCCGAAAAAGAACTGGCCGACATGGGCGGACAATTCTCCAGCGATATGATCAGCGATGAAGATTTGAGCGGCGCCATGCAGGTTCATGACAATGACGATGATGATATAAGTCTCGATTCGGATACGGCTGACATTGACTTTGACGATGATGCTGATTTAGGTGATGATGCTCTTGATGACAATTTAGGCGATGATCTTGATATGGATTAAGCTTTCAAAAAAAAATTAACACTTCCTAAAGCAAAACATTATATATAATATAAAGATATGTTTTGCTTTTTTTGTATAAAGAACAGGATTGTAGCCGATGTTAAGACAATATGAACTGGTTGATTTGGTAAAGTCTTACGATCCGTATGCTGACGAGGACGCCCTTAACCGAGCCTATGTTTTTGCCCTGAAAAAACACGGATCGCAGCTGCGGACATCCGGTGACCCGTACTATTCTCATCCTATTGAAGTTGCCGGTATTCTGACCAAATTCAAACTGGACAGCGCGTCGATTATTGCCGCCTTGCTGCATGACACGGTAGAAGATACCGACACAACGCTTGATGAAATCCGTAATTTGTTTGGCGAACAAGTCGCCCAGCTGGTTGACGGCCTGACCAAATTAGCCATGATTGAACAAAAATCCGGTTCCAGCAAACAGGCCGAAAATTTTCGCAAGCTGCTTTTGGCTATGTCCGAAGATATCCGCGTGCTTTTAATAAAACTGGCAGACCGCCTGCACAATATGCGGACGCTCCATTTCTGCCCGCCGGAAAAACGGGCGCGCATTGCCAAAGAAACATTGGATATCTATGCGCCGCTGGCAGAGCGTATCGGCATGCAGGAAGTCAAAGAAGAAATGGACGAGATAGCTTTTGCCGAACTTTATAAAGATGCACATAATTCCATTGTTGCCCGTCTGAACTTTTTGCGCGAACAAGGCAACGACATCGTGCCGAAAATCATCAAACAGCTTGAAAAAGACATGTCGGACAACGGCGTTCATTGCAGCATAACGGGACGCGAAAAAACACCATATTCCATCTGGCGCAAAATGCAGCTGAAAAACGCTTCGTTTGAACAGCTGTCTGACATTATGGCTTTCCGGATTTGCGTAGACACCGTGGCCGACTGTTATCAGGCGCTTGGTATCATCCACAGCAAATATCACATGGTTCCGCGTCGTTTTAAAGATTATATTTCGACCCCGAAACCAAATGGCTATCAATCACTGCACACCGGTGTTATCGGCCCTTATGATGTCCGGATTGAAGTCCAGATACGCACCTATGAAATGCACGAAGTCAATGAAAAAGGTGTGGCGGCACACTGGGCCTATAAACAAGGACAGCGCACCGAGGGTAAAAACTTCCGCTGGATACGCGAATTGCTGGAAATTCTGGATCAGGCCCAAAATCCGGACGAGTTTCTGGAAAATACCAAACTGGAAATGTATAACGATCAGGTTTTCTGCTTTACGCCAAAAGGCGATTTAATCGGACTTCCTGTCGGTTCCACGCCGGTTGATTTTGCCTATGCCGTGCACTCCAACGTCGGCGACACCTGCGTCGGCGCCAAAATCAACGGAGAAATCAAACCGTTGCGCACCATTTTACAAAACGGTGATCAGGTAGAAGTATTGACAGCCAAAAATCAGCATCCTTCGCTGGAATGGGACAGATTTGTGGTTACCGGAAAAGCCAAGGCGGCTATCCGGCGTTATGTCCGTATCAACAAACGCGAGCAGTTTATCACGCTCGGCAAAGAAATTCTGGAAAAATTATTCAAATCCGAAGAGCAGGAATTTTCGGAAAAAGGTTTGGTCGGTGTTCTGCCTGTTTTTGAAGCGGAAACAGTTGACGATATATACGCCAAAGTCGGCGAAGGTCTGGTTACCGGCTGGGATGTTCTGCGTGCCGTTCATCCGGCATATAAACAGTCCAAACTGGAAAAAATGGTCAGTTCAATTAAACTGCCGGTATTCAAGAAAGACAACACCAAAAAAGATGCGCTTAAAATCCGCGGCCTGATAGACGGTATGGCCGTACATTTTGCCGGCTGCTGCCATCCGCTTCCGGGAGACAGAATTGTCGGTATTGTCACAACCGGAAAAGGCGTAACCGTTCACACGCTGGATTGTCCGTCACTCAAAAACTATGAAAAAGAACCGGAACGCTGGCTGGATATTGACTGGGGCAACGATGCCGAAAATGAAAAACATACGGCGCGCCTGAAACTGATGATAAGCAATGAACCCGGTGCATTGGCCGATGTGGCAAACATTGTGGCCAAAGCAAATTCCAACATTATAAATCTGAACATTACGTACCGCACTCTGAGTTATTTTGAGATTCTTTTAGACCTCGAAGTTAAAAATGTGGAACAGTTGAATATGCTTATTTCTTCATTGAAATCAGCCAAATCCATCAGCTACGTTTCGCGTGCCAATAAATAGAAGGAAAAACACATGATACTGGGTTTGGGCTGTGACATTGCCAACATTGAACGGATAGCCAAATCTCCGGCCTTTTTAGAGCGTTTCAAACAGAAAATAATGGGTACGGAAGAACAAAAGGAATTGGACTGCCGTCATGATTTAACCTATAAGGAACTGGCCTGCCGGCTGGCCAAGGCTTATGCCGGAAAAGAAGCTTTTGTAAAAGCGCTGGGAACCGGTTTTCGGGACGGTATTTTTCTGAAAGATATTCAAATTCTGCACACGGAACTGGGAAAACCGGAACTGCAAATCAGCGGCCGGGCTTTGCTATATTTACAAAATCTCGGTGCCACCAGCATGCACATCAGCTTAAGCGATGACTATCCTTTTGCCCAGGCCGTCGTTATTCTGGAAAAATAAGCTTCCCTGATAAAATCAGCGTATCTCTCAAAAACAAAACCGGAATCATCCAAAGATGATTCCGGTTTTTCTAAAGACGTCTGGCTTTAATGAGGGCACTCCAAACCCTGACATTGTCTATACTCCATATTAGAAACTGCATGCAGTTCAACCTTAATATCTTCACATATAACCTTGTTTTCCGCTATATTGGCACAAAGTGTCATCGAATCATTAGTACTATAAGGAATTTGCTTGTTACCATCTCTGATTTTGATTTGAGTACACAAAGAACTAGAATCTGTGACAAAACCAGAATGGTCAAAACAATACTCATAATTCCCCAGAGACATAGACTCTTTTTTCCAAAGCGCATCATCATCACCAAAATCTTTCAGATAATAATCCGCCCATGACAAAGTAGGACCATCATTACTAGGACATTGAGTAGTTGACGGCATAGCCCCTACAATAGCCGAAAAACTTACAGGATTCTCATACTTTGTTGAACCGCTATTGATGCTTTTCAGATAAATAAAGTCTTTCATCATCTTCACCGCATTTTCTGTATCATAATTACCCCAGAAATCAGGAAGTTTACATACTTCATTATAATCTCGGCACCAATAAGCACCTAATTTATATAAACACATAGAATCTCCACTACCGCTAGTATCCATAGATATATAGAATACCAGAGATGCCGGCCAACGTATATAACATGTTTTTCCACCAGACTCCACGGCTGTTGATTTACATTTAATATAAGTACACCCGTCTTTTTCCTTAGCAGATACAAACATATTTTCTTTACAGCTTGTCACCATATAACATCCGTCTTTTTCAACATAGTTAAAGATATTGCTATTTGGTTTATAAGGAAGATATCCCGGTTCACATTCCGTTTTTCCGTCATCATTGCTTTCCATTCTCGGAACCATCTGATAATTCTTACCGTTATAACTAAACTCGACTGTAGCCGGATTATCTTCTATTTTGCTATAAAACGGAATTAACGACGTTGTTGAATAGACTTTCTGACCATCAATTTTTACGCTCATACTATCAACAATTCCGGAATCTGAATCCAAATATCTTTTTGCGTTTTTATCATAAATATTTGTAAGAAGTCCATAACCTCTACCATACAATTCATCTGCACTAGGTATCACACCCGATGAAGCTGATATAACATCTAATGTAGTATTATCTGTTTCCGAATATCCTCCCATATTATAGCTGCTGTGCAGATAGACTTCCAGATTTGGAACTTTATTTGTATCTACCGTAACACTATAATATTGGTTGAATTCTTTTCTGGAAGGATATTCAGACACATCAAAGAATGTATTTGCCGTGATGACAATTGTCTCATTTATGACGCATTTACCGCAGGTTTTTGTACCGGATTTACCATTTGACTCCAGTTTATAACCATCCGGACAGGTTACATCAACAAAATATCCTTCCGGACATGGCGCGTCGACACATCTGTTGCAATCTTTTGTACCGGATTTACCATTAGAATCCAGTCTGTAACCTTCTGAACAACTTGTCACATCTACTGAATAATTCGTCGGACATTTTTCTTCAATACATTTATTACAAGTTTTACCATAAGCTGTTCCGTTAGGATCAAGTTTATAACCGCTCGGACAACTTGTCACATCTACTGAGTAGCCCTGTGGACATTCTTCAAGTACACAAGTGCAGCATTCACCGTCCAAACCTGTTGTACCGGTAGAAGTTGCAACACCAGCACATGCCGTTTTGGTCATCCAGCTGCTGTTGATTTCCTTACAGGTTTTCAACGTACAGGTAACACAGGTACCTTCAATACCCGTACCGACAACTGTTTCTTTTTCGTTTTCACTGCAAGAACCGCTGACCTGCCAGCCTAAATCAGAACATCTTTTGTTCTCACAAGTATAACATTTACCGTCAGAACCGGTTTTTCCGGTATCTTTACGGTCGGTATTTTCCGGACAAAGTTCGCTTTCCGTGTAATATCCGGCATTCAGCTGTTTACAGGTTTTGTTCATTTCGCAGGTGTAGCATTGTCCGTCTGAACCGCTTACGCCCGGAACTTCCTGCTTTTTATAATTGGCCTGACAGCTTCCGCTGTTGCTGACATATTTAGCGTTCAGTTCACTACAGGTTTTTCCTGTTTTATACCAGCAGGTTTTATCGAGGTCTGTAACATTTTTAGAAAGGCATTTTTCCGAGGAAGTTATATCTTTCAGACAAGCACGTTCGCTGGAATATTGGCAGTAAGGATAATAACAGCCGTTGTTTTGCGAACAAACAACAGCCACATCGGAATAATCCGTTTTACACTCGGCTTCAGAATCATATCCGCCGTAACTGGCGCAGGTAACATCTGCATCCGGTACTTCTCCCGTGCCTTCGCCACAGTCTTCAGAGTCAGGCAAAAAGCAGGTACGGGCAGACACTGTCGACGCATAACAAAGACAGGCCGCCAAGATAAACACCCAACATAGGCGTTTATATAAAAAGTTTGATATAAACATCTTATGCCTCCTAAAAAATTCATAAAAGTCCGAAAAAAACGACCGTTTTTTCGGGACATACTTCTCGTAGTGATTCCAGTTTATCTGATTTTTTCAAAATTTTCAATAATTATCGGTATTTTGGTGATTTTGTAACAAATTTGTAACAATTATCCGGAAGCACAAAAATAGGTTTTTAAAGTCCCAAAAAAACGGTCGTTTTTTTTGGACTTTAAAGTTAACTGTTTAGGAGGCGACTATGTCTAAAATTTTATTGATATTTCAGCGTGTTATATTCACGCTATTTATAACGACAGCCTGTCTGTGCTACGTGTCGGCAGCATCTGCCCGTACCTGCTTTTTGCCTGACTCTGAAGACTGCGGCGAAAATCCAATGGAAGTGCCTGATGCAAATGTTAACTGCACCAGTTACGACGGCTATGATACTGAATCAGATTGCAGAAACGGCATTAAAAATGATATAGCTGTTGTTTGCTCGTTAAACAACAGTTGTTATTATCCTTACTGCCAATATTCCAGCGAACGTGCTTGTCTGAAAGATATAACTTCCTCGGAAAAATGCCTTTCTAAAAATGTTACAGACCTCGATAAAACCTGCTGGTATAAAACAGGAAAAACCTGTAGTGAACTGAACGCTAAATATGTCAGCAACAGCGGAAGCTGTCAGGCCAATTATAAAAAGCAGGAAGTTCCGGGCGTAAGCGGTTCAGACGGACAATGCTACACCTGCGAAATGAACAAAACCTGTAAACAGCTGAATGCCGGATATTACACGGAAAGCGAACTTTGTCCGGAAAATACCGACCGTAAAGATACCGGAAAAACCGGTTCTGACGGTAAATGTTACACCTGCGAAAACAGAAGTTGTTCCGACTCCGGCTGGCAGGTCAGCGGTTCTTGTGGTGAAAACTACAAAGAAACAGCTGTCGGCACGGGTATTGAAGGTACCTGTGTCACCTGTACGTTGAAAACCTGTAAGGAAATCAACGGCAGCTGGATGCCTGAAGCAGAATGCAAAGGTATTGCCTCTTCTACCGGAAATACCGGTGCCGACGGCGAATGCTGCACCTGTTCGATAGAAGAATGCCCGGCAGACTACTCCATAGACGTAACAAGTTGCCCGAGCGGTTACAAGCTGGATAAAAACGGAAAAGCTTATGGCAAAGATTGCGGTAAATGTCTTGAAGAAAAATGTCCGGACGGCTATGATGTAAAAGTTACTTCCTGCTCGGAAGGTTATGAGCTGGATACCAACGGAACCGTTGCCGGCAAAGCCTGCGGTCAGTGTTTCGAAAAGAAATGTACAGACGGTTACTCTACAGATGTTACCAGCTGTCCGGATGGTTATGAGCTGAAAACCAATGGTAAATCCGGTACAAAAACCTGCGGCAAATGCTTTGAAATAATAAAACCGGAAGAAACCTGTACTTATACGTATTATACCGTAAGTCCGACAGAAACGCGTGGGGCAAGTGGTGATTTGGATGTTCAATTATCAACCGGAAAATACAAGTGTGAATACAGTACATCTTGCCACGAAGGATTGAGATTGGTTGGAGAATCTATAAAGATAGGTGGTGGTACACCTTATGTACAGCCAATTTATAATCGTATCAGCAACGCCTCAAAATCTTGCGTAAGAAATGGTAAAACATACTACGAAAAGATTTGCGCCGGTACGCCAAAAGATCAATGCAGCAGCAGTAAAGTGTTTACGCCAAACGGTTGCGTCAGTGATGGATATCAACATGGCTTCGAAGTAAAAGGTACCGAGTGGGGAACTTGCGGCTGTGATACATCTGCAGGCAAATACGATACGGCAAATGTCTGCCAGAATAATACCGGAAAACTCTGTGCTTATTCCGGTGGTTGTTACCAAACCTGCGAGACCTTTGGATACTACTCAACCGAAGACGCTTGTAAAAACGGTATGTCTGCTAATGGTGTAGAAGAATGTCGTCTGGTTTCCGGTTGCTATCGTCGCGTAAGCTCAGGATTTACCATTGCTCTAGCACAAACTGCCAAAACATACTACACATGTGACTATCAAATAGGTGGTTCAAATCATACCGGCCAAGGACAAATTAGACACTATCTTCTTTTAGATAATGGTTATCCGACTGCACTCAATGGATACACCTATCCTGAGATGACAACGACACCTATTTCCTATAAAGCCGGAACATATTACCTGTGTACATCTACATCTGTGTCAATTAGTGGAGCCAGTAACTATGGTTATCTAGGAGTTGAAGTTACTAGCTTGCACAAATTCGGAGGAGCAACACTGGCCATGTGTTTTC
>JAUNIW010000089.1 GCA_030523245.1 Pseudomonadota bacterium | reverse complement strand
AAAATCTGGGACACGAAAATCGTGCGGTATTTGACTCTTTGTGGGTCGGCAAAAATGACGAACGAGCATTGCAGATAGCACAAATGCAGAATTTTATCAAACGCGGGAGAAACTAAACCGGCCTTTTGTGTGTCCCGAAAGCCATATTATTCGGGATTACAGTTATCATCTGCTTCATGATCATCAATAGAGTAACCTGTAGCCCGAATGGTACGGATATAGTCCGGTCCGAATTCATTCAGGGCTTTGCGTAGTCTGCGGATATGCACATCAATAGTCCGCATTTCAACATAGACACTGTTGCCCCACACTTCTTTGAGTAAATCTTCACGGGAAAAAACATGACGCGGATTAGCAATAAGTAATTTGAGAATACGAAATTCCGTTGGTCCCAACCGGATATAATTATCACCGCGGAAAACTTTCTTTTCTATAGTATCCAACCGGATATCCTGAAAAGTATATTCCTTTTTAACCAACTGAGACGTTGTACTGACCCGCCGCAGATTTGTTTTTATCCGTGCCAAAAGTTCCGGTATGGAAAAAGGTTTGGTCACATAGTCATCAGCGCCGGCAGACAAGCCGACAACCTTGTCTTCTTCCTGACTTTTTGCCGTCAGCATAATAATCGGAATGTTTTTGAGATCCGGATTATTGCGGATAATTTTACATAGTTCAAGTCCGGACATTTCCGGCAGCATCCAGTCCAGCAAAATCAGTGACGGTAAATATTTTTCCACGGCGGCAACAACACGGTTGCCATGAGCAATGGAAATTGTTTCATAACCGGCTTTTTCCAAGTTGTATTTAAGCAGTAAGGAAATTGCCTGTTCGTCTTCTACAATCATAATTGTTGCCATATTTATTCTCCTGATTGACGCAGCAGCCGGATAACTTCGGCCGGATTATCACTTTTAAAAACGGCACTGCCGGCAACAAGGACATTAGCTCCTTGTTCAACACAAAGTTTTGCCGTTTCCGGATTGATACCGCCGTCGACTTCCAGATGGATAGGGCGGTTTCCGATAAGTTTTGCTGTTTCTTTGATTTTCGGTAACAGACGGCTCATAAATTTCTGCCCGCCGAATCCCGGTTCCACAGTCATAATTAAGATATTGTCAAGGCTATCCAAAAAAGGTTCCAGCACACACACCGGCGTATCCGGCTTGATAGAAATTCCGGCGCATACTCCCTGAGTTTTGATATTTTTCAATACCGTATCAAGATTATGACAAGCTTCATAATGTACGGTAATCTGATCAGCACCGCCATCTATGAATTGTGTCATAAATTTTTCCGGTTCTTCGACCATTAAATGAACATCAAAAAAGAGTTTACTCAGTAAACGCAGCTGTCGGACAACATCAGCGCCAAAGCTCAGGTTAGGTACAAAATGCCCGTCCATAATATCCAGATGCAGCCAATCAGCGCCGGCGGTTTCAACCGTTTTTATATCAGCGGCCAAATGACCAAAATCTGCGGCTAAAAGGCTGGGGGCAATCAAAACCATTATTTTCTCCTTAAAAATCCTGATTTTAAAAATAATCCATAAATATTAAATAGTCGTAAACTTGATTCTGTTTTATAGATAATTATTTAAGTAGTGTTGAAGAATTTTTTAATATTATAAGGAGATATAAAATGGGTGAAATGGCAAAAAAAATTGTTAAGGTGGATTTAGAAGAATTATTGAAAGTTCTGAATGAAGCCTATGCCGAGGAATGGCTGGCTTATTATCAGTACTGGCTGGGCGCAAAATTGGCCTACGGAACAGAGAAGGCAAGTGTTGTAGAAGAATTTAACGAACATGCGACAGAAGAGTTGAAGCATGCCGACTGGTTGGCCGAACGGCTTATTCAACTGGGCGGTACGCCGGCACTCAGTCCGGACGACTGGAGCAAATTGGCACATTGTAAATATATGCCGCCGAAAGAAAGTGACGTGCTTTCACTGGTAAAAGATAATCTGGCTGCCGAACGCTGTGCCATTGACCGCTATCAGCGTTTGTGCGATATGACCGAAGGAAAAGATTATGAAACATTCCGTATTTCCCGAAAAATCCTGAAAGAAGAATTACAGCATGAACAGGAAATGGAAGATTTTATAGCAGACATTTCTTACACCAGAAAATAAAAGTCTGAGGGCATAAAGTAAGCCTTTTGCATCTCCCCTTAAAAACTTGTTGTTTTTGAGGGGAGATTTGTTTATAGTGGCAGAAAACAAGGGGAAAATAAATGCAGCTCAGTGCAAAATATCAGGCCGTTTTAGAAGTATTGGAAAAAGTTTTTCAAGACCAAT
>JAUNIW010000088.1 GCA_030523245.1 Pseudomonadota bacterium | reverse complement strand
TTGTCACGATACTCCGTCTCGCCTAAACTGTTTTGTCGTGCTTGTCCGACAAGGTTTCCCATGCTGTCACGATATTCCGTTTCACCCAAACTGTTTTCCCGCTGTGTTTTAACTTCGCCAAACACAAAAGCCTGTCCGACAGCCGGAAGAACTAAAATTAAAGTCGCAATCAGATATCTCATTTTTCCTCACAATCTTTCAAAGAGTTAAATCGGCAAATTTTGCGCCGATGGCCTCTGCCAGAATTTCGGCATTTAATTCCAGCGTAACACCGATTTTGCCGCCGGACAAACAAAATGTATCAAAAAGCTGGGCCGTTTCGTCGATAAAAACCGGAAATTGCTTTTTCATACCAATCGGAGAACAACCGCCATGTACATAGCCGGTCAGCGGCAGTAATTTTTTAAGCGGCAGCATTTCCAAATCTTTAACACCGGCGGCATGCGCTGCTTTTTTAACACTCAGCTCAGTCGCAGCCGGAATCACAAAAACAAAATAATTAAAACCGTGCTGATTGGTCGGTGCCTGCGTCACCAGAGTTTTAAACACCTGTTCTTCCGGCTTTTGTAAATATTGTGCTACGCTTTTGGCATCAACACCGCCGGTCGGGTTATATTCATAAACCTGATACGGAATTTTAGCCGTTTCCACAATCCGCATAGCATTTGTTTTTATCATTTTCTCAGTACTTTTCATAATATTTTTATATAAACTTCCGCTCCGGCTGTCAAACAAATTCTACATTCCGAAAAAAACTGAAAAAAATTTTGAAAAAGGTATTGCAATTTCCACTTGATGACATCTATATAAATAAATGAATTTTTGGAACGTATTTATATTGGAGATTTAAGATGAAAGTTGGAATTATCGGTGCCGGTTCCGTCGGCAGTGCTACCGCCTTCTCCTTGATGATGACGGGCGTAGCACACAAAGTTGTGTTAATTGATATGAATGAAAAAAAAGCTCAGGCCGAAGCCATGGATATTGCTCATGCCGCACCGTTCGGTCATGCCGGAAAAATCAAAGCCGGAACCTATGAAGACCTGCGCGGCTGCGAAGTTGTCATTGTCACGGCCGGTGCCAACCAAAAACCGGGAGAAACACGTATCGATTTGCTGGGACGCAATGTTAAAATTTTTGAAAGCATTATTCCGCAAATCGCTAAATATGCACCGGACTCTATTTTGCTGATTACCGCCAACCCTGCCGATATCATGACAGAAGTTGCCCGCAAACTTTCCGGTTTTCCGAAAGAACGCGTTATCGGCAGCGGTACAGTTTTGGATACGGCTCGTTTCAGAACATTACTGGCCTTTTATCTGGGCGTTTCCACAAAATCCGTACATGCCGACGTTATCGGCGAACACGGCGACAGCGAAGTTTTGATTTGGTCCAGTGCTGAAGCCGGTACTTTATCTCTGGAAGAATATGCCGCTACACTCGGCAAAGTTCTTGATGAAAAAGAAAAGGCCGCCATTACCGACGGTGTTGTGAATGCCGCTTATAAAATTATTGATGGCAAAGGCGCAACTTTTTATGGAATTGCTGGTGCTTTAACGCAAATCTGCCGCGCTATCTCCAACAATGAATATGCTATTTTGACGGTATCCTCACATCATGAAGATATAGAAGGTGTTAAAGGTGTCAGCCTTTCCCTGCCGACCGTTATCAACAAAAAAGGTATTTTCCACGTTATTTCACCAAAACTCTCGGATGATGAACGCGCCAAATTAAAATCCAGCGCCAAAATCATGAAAGAATACTCGGATAAGGCTCTGACTATGATCAGCTAAGCAGCAGTCTTACTTTTTTGTTCCGAATGCCGGCATAAAGCCGGCATTTTTGCACCCTGAAAAACATTCCTGTCAAAAACTATTCAGCTCCCTGCCCGCCTTTTGCCATTTGCAACAGACTGTTTGCATCGCCGCATTGGCTGAAAGCATCGAGTTCGGTATGATAAGCCGTTGTCCTGATTTCCAAGAGATGCAAAACCGAATGGAAATAATTATCATGAGAAAAATGATTCGTTTCTGCCTGTTGCCGCAAACAACGCATATCTAAATTCAACGCCTGTTTCATTTGCGGCGACAGCCATAAAATCATCGGCACTTTCTTCTGATAATCCGGAGCAATAGCATACGGCAAACCATGCAGATATATATTATTTTCTCCCAATGATTCACCATGATCGGATACATAAAGCATACCGCTTTGCAAATTACTATGGCGTTTCAAAATATCAATAACCGAAGAAATCACATAATCCGTATAAACAATTGTATTATTATAAGTATTGATAATTTCTTCACGCGTACAGTCCTGCAAATCTGCCGTATCACAAGCCGGTGTAAATTTTTTGAATTTATCCGGATAACGCTTATAATATGTCGGAC
>JAUNIW010000087.1:753-2399 GCA_030523245.1 Pseudomonadota bacterium | reverse complement strand
AACAACCCAATGGTAGGTGCTACAGTTGCCGTTGCAGTTGCGATTCAGGAAGCTGCTGACGCTGGGAAATTCTAAGGCTTTTGACGAAAAACAAAAAAGTTAAAAATACTAAAAAATATCAAAAAAATGGGTTTTGCCCACCAGTTGCCCACCGTTTTTTAAGCGGTGGGCAAGATTATAAAAAATTATATAATCTGTTCAAGAATCTCTACAGATTTTTTTGACATATTTTCTGTACAATGGGAATATATGTCGAGAGTTTCTTTTATGTTTTTGTGACCTAATCTGTATTGGACATCTTTAATCGGCGCACCTTTTTCAAGTAGGAATGTAGCGTGTGTATGACGCAGTGTGTGATAGTCATACGCAGGCATATTAAGCTCAGTATGTATAATATGATTTGTATACTGTTGTGTTCTGCTTTGAAGATATGCGCCGTTTTCTTTTCGGCAGACCATATCAATCAGCGTTCCTGTATGTGAAAGTTCCTGTTTTTTATTTATGTAGATATCTGTGTAATATTCTCCGTACCGCAGCCGATTCTCCAACTGGTTCTTTCTGTATTTCTTTAAAGCGGTAGCAGTCATGGAATCAATGTTTATTTTACGACATGAATCATATTTGGGAGATTTGAATTTCCATACGTGGTTGATCCATTGAATCTGCTTATTAATATCAATAGTATTGTCTTTTAAGTTAATATCCTCCCAGGTCAGGGCGAAAGTTTCACCAATTCTTAACCCACAGCGGTAACCCAGCAATAGCGGAATATAACTTGTAGATCCTTCGGGAAAACGCTCAAAAATCAATTTCACCTGTTCATTTGTAAGTGCAATGCGTTCCTTGCTTCGCGTATTTTCGTTCTTGACACGCCTGTTTGGAAGTTTTGCACGTGTGGCAGGATTTGCAGTAATAAAATTCATATCAATGGCATAGTCAAATGAAGCTGTCAGTAGAGCCTTTAAATTCATTAGGCTGTTGTGACTGTAGCCTGCTTTAAACTTGTCGTTGATAAAATTCTGAAGTACAGGTGTTGTTATTGCCTTTAGTTTGTACATTCCCAAGGCCGGCTTTATATGGTTTCGCAGGTTCTTTTCATATTTATCCGCAGTTGTTTCGGCTAAATTGATTTCTACATAATTCTTATACCAAAGGTCAAGCAGGTCGCTATAACTCATTTCGGAGGGTGTAAATACAAGTCCGCTGTTATTATATTCGTTAAGAGCCTTGACTCCTGCCGCCATTGCCTCAGACTTTTTGGAAAATCCGCCTTTAGAATATTGTTGCCGCTTTCCGTTAATACGAGCGCCTTCAAAGCGGTATTCCCATGTATTACCGCGTTTTCTTACTGTTACCATGGTAAACACTCCTTTCTTAAATTGGGTAAAAAAATAACACCTACTTGCAAGGCAGGTGCTAAAAATGGTATAATATGGCTTGTCGAAGGCGATATTATACCGAGGCACAGCCTTGTGTAGTATCTAATGCGGATAATCCGCAAATAAAAGCTCTTGTGTTGGTAGCACAGGGGCTTTTATTTAATTTTCTTTAACAACTGAATAAGGTATGAACCTTTTAAATCTGTCTCATCAGAATCTAGCTTTCGTTTTCCGAAAGGTACGAATCCGTTACTCTCATAAAAAGAT
>JAUNIW010000087.1:0-743 GCA_030523245.1 Pseudomonadota bacterium | reverse complement strand
TTTAGTATTATCCTCACATTCAAGATATGTATAACGTCCACCGATTTCGTTTTGAATAGCACTTACCTTATCGAGTGCAAGTTTGAGAAGTTCATCACCTGTAATTAAAGTATCGTTCCCGTTAGCAAAGTTTTTGCCGAGCTGCCCGATAAGGATAGAGGAGATAGTGCATTTTTTCATTAACGAATCAAATTCACCATATTGGGAAATTTTTTTATACTGTGAACGGCTTACATTGTCTTTTGAAATTGTAAAAGATTTTGGTGCGATAGTGTAATATCCGACCAATTCAATTTCGGAATGGTCCTCAGTACACCAAAATACCAAATGGGTTTTAGCAAAGTCGCGTTTAGAAAATTCTATTGCCTTGTAGCGTATAAAATTTTCGACATCTTTATTCAGAGGACAGTAAAAAGAAGAGAGGAGTGTTTTTGCATTCTCCTCTCCAATACCTTTAATAATATCATTTAAATTTATCTGTATATATTCTGTTGATTGAATGTTCATAAATTATTTCTTCCGTTGGAAAAATTCCTTTACGGAATCACCTTTCAATTCAGTACATTTTTTTGATAAATCCACCTGTTTGCCCTTAAGCTTGTCGGACTGCTCTAAGGCACTGACAAAGCGCGCACCGATGGATTTGTCAGTTATCTCTATTGTCTTTAAAATGCTTTTTGTAGCCATAGTATTATCACCCCTTAAGACATATTATTAAAGGTTATATCAAAAGTATACATAAT
>JAUNIW010000033.1 GCA_030523245.1 Pseudomonadota bacterium | reverse complement strand
GAAAAACAAAGAACTCCCTGTTGTCGTAAATCTCAAACACAACACCATGAAAAAAAGCGATGGAGATAAAAATAATTAAAAGAATCATAGAGTCTAAATTAATAATTAAACAATAGCTGTATTATAGCTCGTTCCCGTTTTTTGTCAACAACATAAAATTTTCATTCCTCTGCCAAAACATTCCCGAATAATACAACCTTCCGGCGGCCGGAAGGAAACACGGCCGCCGCCGTTTCAATATTGTCGTTCGGGGAAACCGGCATAAGAATAAAATCCGGCCGGATAATCATAAAAAACAGCCCAAGGGAAAGGCGGCAACATCGCTGACTGCCAGTTGGAATGTTGTGTGTTATGCAAACCAAATGACAGGTTTAAGACAGTCGGGAAGTAAGGATACTTCAAAAGCAACATTGCATATTTTATATCATCTGACCACTCTTACGCCGGCACATTTTTCAAAATAAATATTCAATCTGAAAATAATCTGAAAAAAGACTAAAAAAAATAATAAAATTTTTGAGATTATTTTCAGATTGTGTTCTTATCAAAAACAGCATAAATTGTTTTTTAGGAGATGACTTATGCATATTCTGTTGGTTGAAGATGATAAAAATTTGGGACAAGGTATCAAAACCCTGCTGGAAATTGACGGCTATACCGTTAATCTGGTGATCAGCGGAACCGATGCCGTAGAAGAATTCAAATACGGACAAACCCCGTACGATATTGTTCTTTTGGACTGGATGCTGCCTGAACTCTCGGGAATTGAAGTCTGTAAATGGCTGCGGGATATTAAAAAAGGACATTATACCGGCGGGATTATCTTTCTGACTGCCAAATCCGAACTTGACGACTGTGTACAGGCTTTGGAAGTCGGAGCCGATGATTATATTACCAAACCTTTTGAAATTCGTGAACTGAAAGCACGAATCCATGCCGTACTGCGCCGTAAAAACAAGCCTTATGTTGACAGCCAGTATGAAGCCGGCGGCTATATTCTGGATTGTACGCAAAATACGCTGAGTGACGGCAAACAAACTTTGAGCTTTTCAAAAACAGAATTCAAAATCTTACAGATACTTTTTGTAAATCACGATAAAACTATTTTACGCGAAACCCTGTTTGAACGCGTATGGAGCGGAAATCCGGAAATCAGCAGTGCCAGCTTGGATTCTTATATTTACAACTTGCGAAAAAAACTTAAAATCTGGCAGAAGCATCTGCAAATAAATTCACTAAAAAACATTGGTTATATGTTGGAACTCAAATGATTGATATCTTAAAACGAAAACTTCTCATTCGCTATGCGCTGATTTTATTCGGCGTTTCATTGTTTATTTTCTGTGGCGGTTATGCCGCTTACCGGATTATTTCCAAAAACGTTATATTTTCCAGCCTTTATGACTATCTGCAGGAAGAAATTTTTGAATTCCGGCAAAATGCGGATGCCTTGTCCGTTAAACCGGAACGCGTTGCCGTGGCCGCCCGCAATAATGCCCTGCACTTTTTTTCTTACGGCTTTCTTAACGGAAAAATGCTGCGTCTGGAACAGCCGGAAGGTGATGCCGGTAATCAACTGACCGAAAAAGTCTCCCGCTGGGATAAACCGGACGGAAAAATAACTGTTATCAAAGTCAAAAGTAATGGACAACGCTGGCGTTTTCTGGCTCTGTCCGAGAGTTGGACAGACGAAGAAAACGGGCGAAATTATCAGGTTGTCGCTCTTTTAAACATAACACCTTATATATACATAACCCACCGCTACAAAAGTTATGGTCTGGTTGTCGTTTGCGTTTTATGCCTGCTCTCGCTGCTGGCGGCTTCTCTTCTGGCGAATAATGCGGTAAAACCTATCGCCGAAGCTTACCGGCGGCAAAAAGAGTTTGTATCCGATGCTTCTCACGAACTCAAAACACCTCTCAGCGTTTTACTGACCTATACGGAAATTCTGCAAAAACAGCCCCAAAATAAAACCGCTTTACAGGTTATGCGGGATGAAACAAAAAATATGTCCGATCTGGTGGAAAATCTGTTGGCCCTGACACGGTTGGAAAATATTAAAAAGATTACCGGACAAGAACAAAATGTCAGCAAAATTTTATTTCCCCTGACCGAACAACTCAATGCCGTACATCATCAGAGAACCGAACCGGCCACGGCTGTCTGTCCGGAAAATATAACGGTTAAAATGGCAGAACAACATTTGAAACGCCTGTTGACGATTCTTCTGGATAATGCGTTCAAATATACACCGGAAGATAAAAAAATAAAAGTTTGTGTCAGCACGGATGAACATAAAACAAAAATAACCGTAACCGATGAAGGAATCGGCATAAAAGCCGACGATTTACCTCATATTTTCGAACGTTTTTATCGGGTCGATAAGGGACGCAACCGCCAAAAGGGCGGCTTCGGCCTCGGTCTGTCACTGGCACAGGATATCGTACAAAAATATCAGGGACAAATCAAAGTAAAAAGTCAGGAAGGCAAAGGAACAAGTTTTATCGTTCTTCTGCCTCATTAACAAAAAGACGGCCTTTATACAAGACCGTCTTTTTGTTTCATTCATTCAGACAGATTCTTCAACCGTTTCTCCGGCTGCTGCATCCTGTCCGTTTGTTTTTTTCTTTTTACGCTCGGAAGCGTAAATTCCGTAATCACGAGCGCCGCTCACGGTCAGCAGAATACTCAATGTTGCAAGCAACCCCGACCATTCAACGATATTCACGTTAAAATACGGAGCCACCATAAAGTTGTTGATGAAACCCAAAACCAGAATCCAGCCGATAGCCGGTATCCAGATTTTGTTACTCAGCACCTTGTTTCCCATCGAAGCATCCACTTGTTTCTGTACTTCATTCAGATAGCGGTATTTTTGCAAGACAATGTCTCGCGCACCGCTCAATCCGATGACAATACTGAAAGTCAGGATAAGCTGTGACCAGTCAATCACGCGGCAATTACAATACGGTGCAATAGCGCAGTTATGGAGGAACCCATACGCAATTACCACACCCAAAGCAGGAATCCACATTCGGGATTTCTTCACTTTAATACAAATTTTACAAGCCATATCTCAATAATTTTTTTACTATATCTAAAATACGCTCTTTACCCTGTTTTGTCAAGGTGCTCGCTTAAAATTTGTCCATTTATTTTTATATTCCGGTTTTTCGGCAGGCTGTTTAATGACGGAACAGCTTAAAAAAATCGTCAGGATAATCCGCCCAGAATCCTGTAAATATCGTCAGGATTAAGCCTTTCCATGGTTTCCGGCGTTATCTTCATTTTTTGCAGAAGTTTTTGCAATTCTTCCGGTGATGTTTTCGGCCAAAGACGGACTTCATAATTTTCAGCCAGCATTTCCTGCCAGTTATCCGCCTCACAAATACATATACTGCCGGCATCCAAATCCGGTAAACCCAATTTTTCCAAAACAGGCAGGTGTGTCACAAAATGAAAATGCCGTTCTCCAGCTTCGGCATTTTGCACAATACTATCCCGCCAACGGCGAATCGTAAAAGTCGGAGCAGATTCTTCAAGTTCCGGTCGGACAACGGCACGGCAGCAGCCCAGTCCCAGCCTGCGGAACTGCATCGTCTGTACGGCCCTCGGAACAGGAGAATAAAAAATTGTAACGCACGGCGGCAGAGTTTCCGCCAGCTGCCGGCCTGAATAAAAAGCGTCCAGCATACTCATACGTTCAATAGCCGTATCCGAACCGTAGCGGCCGTGCCGGCCGAAACTCAAATAAACTTTAGTGCTTTTGTTCTGCATCTGCCGGAATTTTTTCCTTTTTGAAAAGCGACAACAAAATACCGCCGGCCAATAATCCGACCGTTACGCTCAATGACTGCCATTCTTCAACTTCAAAGCCTATTTTCGGCAGGAATATTTTGAAGCCTATAAAAATCAGAATAATGGAAATAGCCGGTTTAAGATAAACAAATTTGCTGATAACCGCCGCCAGTAAAAAGTATAAGGCACGCAGTCCCAAAATGGCAAAAATGTTACTGGTATAAACAATATACACATCCGTTGTTACCAAAAAAATTGCCGGTATGCTGTCCAGTGCAAACACCACATCCATCGTTTCAATAATCACTAAAGCAAAAAACAGCGGTGTAATATAATGCTTTCCGTCTTTTTTATAAAAGAAATGTTCACCGTGAATTTCATGTGTTACATGAAAGATTTTTGACAGCCAGTTATAAATTTTTGTATCTTTAATATTTCCCTGTTCTTCCGGTTTCATAACCAGCATTTTAACACCCGTATAGATTAGGAAGGCCGAGAAAATATATAAAATCCAGTGAAATTTAAGGACCAGAGCATCGCCGACACCGATTAAAATACCGCGCATAACCAAAGCTCCGAGGATACCCCAGAACAAGACACGGTGCTGATACATTTTCGGTACCCCCAGAGCGGCAAATATCATGGACATTACAAAAATATTATCCATGGACAAGCTCTTTTCCAGCAGGTATCCGGTAAAATAATCCATCCCTTTATTAACGCCGTCTTCGTACATCACGAACACACCGAACAGCAGGGCTACAACAACATAGGCCACGCAAATCCAAAAAGTATGCCAGAAATGCGGTTCTTCATTCTTGCGGTTAAACCAAAATAAATCGGCAGCCAGCAGCAAAACAACTACTATACCAAAACTGGTCCAAAGCCAAAACGGTGACATTACCGGATGATTGGCAAAATTTTGAATTATATTTTCCATTATTTTTCCATATTCCAAACTGTTTCTACAATTTTATCAATATCCGTATATTGCGGCTTCCAGCCCAGCACCTGAGAGGCCTTGACACTGGTCGCAATCACGTTCGCCGGATCACCTGCCCGACGCGGTGCAAAATCATAATTGACTTTTTTACCGCAGACACGCTCGACGGCCTTGATGATTTCCAGAACCGACGTTCCTTTTTCCGTTCCCAGATTTATAATTTGCGAGCGGCCGGCCGACAATAAGTTTTTAATAGCCAAAACATGTGCTTCCGCCAAATCTTCAACATGGATATAATCCCGAATACAGGTTCCGTCCGGCGTATCATAGTCATTACCGAAAACATGAAGTATCTCCCGACGGCCGGTAACAACGTCCATAATCAGCGGCAACAAATTCTGCGGATTTTTTTCTTTGCCGCGAATGCTGCCGTCAGCTGCATATCCCACCGCATTGAAATAGCGCAACGCAATATAATTAAAATCTTTTATCCGGCTGTACCAAGACATAACCTGTTCGATAGCCATTTTGGTATAACCGTAAAAGCTCATCGGCTGCAACGGATGCTTCTCGTCCAACGGCAGATATTCCGGCATGCCATACACAGCCGAAGTAGAAGAAAATACGACATTTTTGACACCGTTATTCAGCATAGCATTAAAAATATTGATTGAACCGCTGATGTTGTTTTGGGCATAAAGCTGCGGATTTTCCATAGATTCACCGACGGCTTTTTTGGCTGCCAGATGAATAACGGCATCAAAACCGCCACCCATTACTTTTTCCAAATGAGCCGCATCCAGAATATCACCTTCGACAAACTCGGCCTCCTTAAACAGATTGCAGCGCTGCCCCGTTGACAGATTATCATAAACCGTCACACCGAAATTTTCTTTAAGCAAAGCTTTGACAACATGGCTGCCTATGTAGCCGGCACCGCCGATAACCAAAATTTTTGCCATCTTATTTCTCCTTATTTTTTAGGAAGAATAGCTTATTTTTTTCAGCATTCGCATTTTTTATACCCATTATCCACAGGATAAAAAATATTTCCGTCACATTTCAAAATAATTGCCGTTATAACTTATAAAAATTTACAGAACTGCCAAAAGAGGAATAAATGGAAAAACTGGACGCATCACGCCTGCCAAAAAATATTGAAGCCGAACAAGCCTTAATCGGCGCGGTTTTGGCAAACAACAAAGCTTTTGAAAAAATATCCGAATTTTTAAAACCGGCTCATTTTGCCGATGCCACACACCAAAAGATTTTTGAGGTTATGTCAAAGCTTATTACCAAAGGACATATTGCCGATGTCATCACGCTCAAAAATTATTTTGAACAAGATGGCACACTTAATGATGTGGGCGGTTTTCCGTATCTGGTAAAACTGGCAGACAGTGCTTCGCCGTTAACCAACGTGGAATATTATGCCCAGTTTATTTATGACAAATATCTGCGCCGCGAACTTGTTAATACCGGTTATGAAATTGTCAATCATGCACTGGAAGAAAGTATCGACAGTTCGGCTACCGACCAAATCGAAAGTGCGGAAAAAGCGCTTTATACGCTTTCGGACCAAGGTGATTCCCGCGGCGGCTTCATAGATTTTTCGGCCGCTTTAGACTCCTCTCTGGCCGCTATTGAAAAAGCTTATCAGAAAGAAGGAAAAATTTCCGGCACACCGACGGGATTGAATAAACTTGACTATCGAATCGGCGGCCTGAACGATTCCGATTTAATTATTATTGCCGGTCGTCCGGCTATGGGTAAGACTGCTCTGGCCACAAACATTGCCTATAATGTTGCCGAATTTTATTCCCGTGATAAAGATACACCGCCCGAAAATCGGGGTGTTGCTTTTTTCTCGCTTGAAATGTCTGCCGACCAGCTGGCGGCACGTATTCTTTCCACCGTTACCCAGACTTCCAGCCAGAAAATGCGTAACGGCGAACTTGATGCTTCAGAATTTACACGTATTGCCGCAGCCGTACGCGAGCTGGAAAATATTCCGCTGTATATTGATGATACACCGGGGGTTACCATAAACGCTATCCGTACCCGCGCCCGCCGTCTGAAACGCAGTAAAGGTCTGGGACTGGTTGTCATTGACTATATTCAACTTATTTCCGGCTCGAGCAACAAACGCAACGAAGGCAACCGTGTTCAGGAATTATCCGAAATTTCCCGTGGTTTGAAAATTCTGGCCAAAGAATTAAAAATTCCGGTTATCGCCCTGTCCCAATTAAACCGAGGCGTGGAAATGCGTGATGATAAACGGCCGTTGATGTCGGACCTGAGAGAATCCGGATCTATTGAACAAGATGCCGATATTGTTATGTTTGTGTTCCGTGAAAACTACTACATTCACAATGCCGAACCCAAACAGCAAGAAGGCGAATCTCCAGAAAAATTCCTGAAAAAACATGATGAATGGGTACAGCGTGACCGTGAAACGCTTAATGTAGCCGAAGTTATTATCGGCAAACAGCGTCACGGTCCGACAGGTACGGTCAAACTGTTCTGGAATGGTGAATTTGCCCAGTTCGGTAATTTGGCAGAAGAAGATAAAATAGCGGAGAAACGCGGTTGACAACAAAAATAAAACATACTCTGAACCAAGATGAATGGGAAAGAATCTGCCGGCGCTGCGGCCGCTGCTGCCTTCTTAAATTACAAGACGAAGAAACCGACGAGATTTATTACACCAATGTTATCTGTCGTTATTATGATATTGAACATCAGCTTTGTACCGTTTATGACAGAAGATGCTCTCTGGTACCGGCATGTTTGAAACTGACACCGCAGAATGTCGACAAACTGCCGTGGATGCCGAAAGTATGTGCCTACAGGCAGCTCTTTGATAAAGACTATAAAGCCAAAGAATTAAAAACTCTGGCCGGACGCGTTGTCTCCGAAGCACTTGTCAAAGATAAAGATTTGGAAAATCATATTGTTGATTGGGATGATGTATGACGGAACATAAAACAGACGAATCCGGATTTGACCCGCAGCAGCGTGTGGATGACTTCAAAAAACTGGAACCGGAATTTTGGAAACACAAATCTCTGGAACAACTGAACGACGCCGAATGGGAAGCTTTATGCGACGGTTGCGGCAAATGTTGTCTGAATAAAATAGAAATCAAAGGAAAAATAAAATTCACCTGTGTCCGCTGCCGCTTTCTGGACAGCAAAAGTTGTCTGTGTCAAATTTATGAACACCGTTTCGAAGCCATGGACGACTGCCGGAAAATAGATATCTCCGCTGTTCGGGAAAAACCGCGCTGGCTGCCTAAAACATGTGCTTACTGGCTTTTGGACAACGGTTATCCCCTGCCGGAATGGCACCCTCTTATAACCGGACGCGCCGACAGCGTAAAAAATGCCGGCATGGATTTAAGCTGCCGCCAACTTATTAACGAAACAAAGGTTAAAGACTATGAAGATTACATTGTTGACTGGCAAGACCTTTGATATAAAAGAAGCCGTGGGTATGGATATTAAAGTTATTCAGCCCGTCGGTTTGCGCAAACTCATTCTGCATATTGATAACAAAGAACATATTCCGGTATTGTCCGTTCCCAAATACTGCTCGCGTAAACGTGCTGTTAATTTTGTGAACGAAAATATGGACTGGATTTTGGAAACCCTTCAAAAACTGCCGGAACGCAAATATTTCACCGACGGCGAAACCATTTCACTTTTTGGACAAAATATCATCATTTCTCACCAGCCGGCTGCCCGTTGCGGTGTCCGTTTGGAAAACGACATTCTGATTGTTTCCGGCGGTACGGAATTTTTGCACCGGCGGGTTAAAGATTTTATCCGACGAACTGCCGAAAAAGAATTTTACAACCGCTCGGTTTTGCTGGCGGCCCGACTTGGCTGCAAAGTCAACGGCGTCTGCATCAAAGACACAAAATCCCGCTGGGGCAGCTGTTCCTCTCTCAACAATATCAATTATAACTGGCGCATTGCTCTGGCACCGCAATATGTTATTGACTACCTGATTGCCCATGAAGTATCCCATCTGAAACATCAAAACCATTCTCCCGAATTCTGGCATTGCGTTGCCGATTTGAACAATGACTGGCAAAAAGGACGGGACTGGCTGCAAAAAAACGGCCGGCTTCTATATACGTATTTTTAATATTTTTGCTTTATTTACATACCTGATTTTAAATTTTGTAACATTTTGTTGCCAAAATTTATACAATATTGCTTGACTATTAGCGGATAAGGCTCTACATTAGCCGATGTTACAATACGAATAGTAATATTGTTGTTCAAAAAGTAATATTTAGAAGGAATAAACTATGAAAAAATTTCTGTTATTGGCCGGTGTTGCCTGCTTACTCAGCGTAAATGCGCAAGCTGAAGTAAATCAGTACGTATCTGGTAAAGTATCTTATGATTTCAACAAAATCAGCGTAAAAAGTGCTGATTTTAAATCTGAAGTTTCTCATGCAAAATTGAACAAAGCTTTGTTTGGCACTCATATTGCTTATGGTGTTCAGGCCGGTTATGTTCGTGGCGAAATTGAATTGAACAATTCCCGCGATATTAAAAGAAACTATGTTTCTGATGAAAATATCAAATTTGACCACTTCAGACTTTATAAACACTCTGTAATGGCCAATGCTTATTTTGATTATCTGACATGCACACCTTGGACACCTTATGTCGGTGCTGGTATCGGTTCTTCTTATTTGAAAGCTGATTTCGGTTCTGAAGCTAAATCTGTTTATAATTTGGCTTGGCAGGTTATGGCCGGTTTGACTTATGATGTTAACGCTCACTGGACTATTGATGCCGGTTATCGTTATGCCGATTTGGGCCGCATCAGAAAGAACACTGGTAAAGAAGTTTCTAAACTGACAGCTCGTGACCATGAAATTTTGCTGGGTGTTAGATATACTTTCTAATTTTGCAAAATTATAAAAAAAAAGACGGTGCTTACGGCATCGTCTTTTTTTATGTATTGTTTTGTTACAAAACCGTAACTTTTTGTGTGTTGCACACACGGCGAATTTAAGCTACATTTCCTATCAGTTAAAAAATATTTTAAAAGGATTGAAATTATGACAAATAAACCATCTACAAAAATTAACTTATTTGACTGCGCAACCGCTCAGAAAGTTATCGGACAAGAAAAATTTTTGGATTCATTCAAAACAATTTTAAATCACGGTGCTTACTGCCAAGGTCCGGAAACGAAAGAACTTGATGAAAAACTGGCAAATTATGCCGGCACAAAATACTGTTCGACCTGCGGTTCCGGCACAGATGCCCTGACCTTGGCCCTGATGGCCTGGGACGTAAAACCGGGAGATGCCGTATTTGTTTCTTCTTTCACATTTGTTGCTTCTGCCGAAGCACCGGTTTTGCTGGGTGCCACACCGATTTTTGTAGACTCGGATCCAAACACATACAATATGAATCCGGAAGATTTGAAGAAAGCTATTGCCGAAGTTAAAAAAGAAGGCAAACTGAACTTGAAAGCCGTTGTTGCCGTTGATATTTTCGGTTCACCGTGCAACTATGACGAAATTATCAAAATCGCTCATGAAAACGGAATGAAAGTTTTATCCGATTCCTGCCAGTCCTTCGGTTCGATTTATCATGGCAAAAATGCCGGTTCCATTGCCGATATGACAGCCACCTCTTTTTACCCGACAAAACCATTGGGCTGTTATGGTGACGGCGGTGCCGTATTCACCAACAGCAATGAAGAAAATGAATTAGTCAAGTCCTGCCGTGTACACGGTATGAGTCCTGAAGACCACTACGATAACGTCCGTCTGGGTATGACCGGTCGTATGAATTCTTTTCAGGCTGCCGTTTTACTGTTGAAACTGACTGTTTTCAAACAGGAGCTTCAAGACCGTTATAAAGTCGCCAAACGTTATGATGAAGAACTGAGCCCGTATTTCCGTAAACAGCAAATTCTGCCGGATTGCCACTCGGCCTACGCTTTGTACACAATCAACTGTGATGACCGTGACGAATTGATGAACTATCTGAAAGAAAACGGTATTCCTTGCGGCGCCTATTATCCGCGTCCGGTTAATACCCAAAGCGCTTATGCCAAATGGAACAATCGGTCACTGCCGGTTTGCGAAAAGCTTTCCAAAACAGTCTGCAGTATTCCGATGACACCGTATCTGACAGAAGAAGAACAGTCTTATGTCATCAGCAAAATGAATGAATTTGCTGCTGAAAAAATGAAAAAAGCTGCTTAGTTTTTTTTGATTGTTTTGAAATTTACCCCGCCGGAAAATTTTTCGGCGGGGTTTTGTGTCAGCCATAATTCGGCAAACGGGAAAACTTTTCCATCAGCGCATGATATGCTGCCGAAATCTGCTTAAATTTTTCTTCGGCATTTTCATCTCTTTGATTAACATCAGGATGATATTTTTTAGCCAGAATCTTATATTGTTTTTTTAGCGTTTCGGGATTGATATCACGCACATCCATTTCCAAAGTCCGGATACATTTTCGTTCTTCCACCGTAAAATAAATTCCGTCAGCCGAATATTCCCGACTGGCATCGGAAGGATTGGCATAATCCGCGTCAAAAAATTCCGACTCTTCCCATAAGTCATAACCGAACTGATAACGAACTTTGGAACGAAAACCTTTTCTGAAATGCATTTTATGACGAAGTCGTTCCTCCTCTTCGGCACTGTTTTCTTCTCCGTCATAATAATTCCATTTGGCATTGTATTCCTGAACATGTTTTAAACAGAACCAATAATAGTCCTTTAATTTACGGTCTTTAGGTGCACGGTATTCCCCTTTCTCGGTACATCCGGGGTGGTCGCAACAATGCGTCATATTTTCATTTTGCGGTGCATAATATTTTTTGGTTCTTTTCTGCATAAATCCTCTTCTTCAAACAGGGTAGTTTAATCCTGTTTATAAATAATGGCAAGCAGATTGCAAACAAATTCTGCATTGCTATTATAAACTAAAGGAGATAAATATGCCCGAATTGCCTGAAGTTGAAACGATTAAAAATACAGTCACGCAAATGCTGTTGGGTGCCGTTATACATAAAGTAACCGTCAGACAGCGAAAGTTCCGTTGTCCGATACCAGATGATTTCGCCAAAAAAATCGAAGGAGCCCGAGTTATCTCTTTACGGCGAATCGCCAAATATATGCTGGTTGATTTAAATAACGGTCAGACACTTATCTGGCATTTCGGTATGAGCGGCAAAATCAAAACAGAATCGAATCTGCCGGCTGTTTTGGACAAGCACGACCATATTATTTTTGAAACATCAAACGGTATATTGATTTATAACGACGTGCGGCGCTTCGGACTGATTATTCCATGCGATACGGCCAAACTTCGGGAAAATCCCTTGTTAAAAGATTTGGGACTTGATCCCTGGGACGCAGCCTTAACACCGGATTTTCTGTTTAATAAACTGCAGAAGAAAAAATGTGCCGTAAAAATTGCCCTGCTTGACCAAAGTATTATATGCGGCATCGGAAATATTTATGCCTCGGAAATTCTTTATCGTTCCCGAATTCATCCGGCGAGAGAATCGGATAAAGTCAGTCTTGAAGAATGTGTCCGCCTGATTAAATATACAAAAGAAGTACTGGAATGCGCCATTAAAGCCGGCGGTTCTACTATTCACGACTACAAACGACCGGACGGGGATATCGGTTATTTTCAAAACCAGCACTGCGTTTACAACAAAACCGGACAACGCTGTCCGGACTGTCACTGTCAAAGAAAATCCGGTATAGAAAAAATCACTTTGGGCGGCCGCTCAACTTTTTTCTGTCCCGTTTTACAAAAGTAAAGGAATCGATAATGAAAAAATATGCTGCCGTTATTCTTGTTATTTTTCTGGTCTTGATGAAACAGGTCTCTGCCGGCAGATTTATCGACGGTATGGAAGATATTCCCCTGATGGACGGTTTATCCCAGATTACTCAGGACGATATCTCTTTCGGTAATGAAGAAACCCGCCTGCTTGAAGCTTATTTAACATCTCGGCGGCTGACCTTTTCCAAAGTTTCCGCATTTTATAAAGAATCCTTACCGCAATTGGGCTGGATATATCAGGGGAATCGGGGAAACAGTCTGCTCTTTGACCGCGACGGCGAAACTCTGGAAGTTATCAGGGAAGCGTCAAAACCGCTGATTGTCCGTGTTACAGTGAAGTCAAAACCTTAAAAAATCACAAACTTTTTTAAAAATTTAGTTGACTTATCCCCCCAGTCGTGGTTATAAAGTTTACCAGAGTAAATTTTGTATTAACTTAAAATTTAAGGAAGAAAAATTATGGCCAATCATAAATCGGCAAAAACAAGAATCGTACGCAATAATAAACGCAGCCTTATCAACGGCGCCCGCAGAAGTCGTGTCAGAACTTTTGTAAAGAAAGTTGATGCCCTGATTGCTGCTAAAGACAAAGAAGCTGCTGCAGCTGCTTTCATCACTGCTGAAAGCGAAATGATGAGAGCTGCCCAAAAAGGTGTTTTCAAAAAGAACACAGCTTCTCGTACAATTTCTCGTTTAGCTCAGAAAATCAAAGCTCTTTAATTTTTTAAAGACTCTAGAAGAATCCTGAAATGCAGATTGTTCCCTCACGGGTACGATTTGCATTTTTTGGTTATAAAACAATTAGTTATATTGCGACTCCGAGAGAATCCCTTGTCAAGACATTTAATTGCAATGTTCTAAAAAAGTTCTCTTGTATTTGTCTTCTTTTACTGTTAACACTTAATTTAGATTTTCGAAGAAATGATGCGAAGCAATCAACAGGTGTTAAAAAAACATATTTTATAAAACAAAACACCGAAAATGATTGAGAACAAAAAACGAAAAACTGTTAAAACTCAGAAATTGAGTTGAAATTGTTTAGATGGACAAGCAGTCAACCTGTATGAGGAACTTTAGTTTTATTGTTAATCAAAATAAGGTGGTTGCAGCAGCCGGGCTTTATACAAAGTCAGGACTGCCGAAAGAAGTGCCGTATTCTTTTGTTTTTTGTTTATCGGACGAAATTCATTTCTTGCAATATTATTTGAAGTAATTTTAACTGAACAGGATGAGACGATGGCTGAACAAGCAGTATATGATGAGGATTTTTCTATCAATGACCAGTGGGAGCAAGTTTGTTGCCAGTTAAAAAATGAATTTGGCGAAACCGCTTTTGACAGCTGGTTGAAACCATTAAGCGTCAGCTCTTTTAATGATGGTGTTATGAATATCTGTGCACCGACAGCTTTTATGAAAAACTGGGTTATCGCCCATTATTCCGACAGAATCCACAAAATATGGGAACATAAGAATCCGGACATTAAAAAAGTTCAATTTATTGTACAGAATGTCAGTTCTCAGGAAAATAACCTGCTTGGCAACCGTGATACCTCTCTTTTGAAAAAAATCAAACTGACACCGACACCGCAAAGCATTTACGGCTTGAATAATGTTGCCAATACCTTTGTTTCGGCCGATGACGAACAATATTTGTCATCAAAACTCAATCCGGCTTATACTTTTGAAAATTTTGTTGTCGGCAAAACAAACGAATTTGCTTATGTTGCTGCCAAAAAAGTTGCCGAATCGAGAAATATCTCCTTTAATCCGTTGTTCTTATACTCCGGTGTGGGGCTGGGAAAAACGCACCTGATGCATGCTATTGCATGGGAAATCAAAAAGAACGACCCGTCCCGCAATGTTGTTTATATTTCGGCCGAACAATTCTTGTATAAATTTGTAAAAGCCCTGCGGTATAAAGATGCCGAGGCCTTCAAAGAACAGTTCCGCTCCGTTGACGTACTGATGATTGATGATGTTCAATTTCTGGCCAACAAAGAAAAAACTCAAGACGAGTTCTTTTATACATTTGACTCGCTTATGGAAGGCGGCCGGCAGATTATTCTCTCTGCCGATAAATCGCCAAATGATTTGGACGGAATCGAAGCACGTCTGAAATCACGTCTGAACAGCGGACTGGCTGCAGACATTATGCCGACGGATTTTGATTTACGCGTTGATATCCTTCATAAGAAAGCCGCTCAACTGGGTATCAACCTGCCGCAGAATGTGGCTGATTTTCTGGCTCAGAAAATCACATCAAATATTCGTGAACTGGAGGGTTCTCTAAAACGAATCGCCGCACATTCTCAGTTGTTGTCCGGTCACGAAATCACGCTGGATATGACACAGGATGTCTTAAAAGATATGCTGCGCTCCATTGACCGGAAAACAACAATTGATGAAATTCAAAAGAAAGTAGCTGAATATTTCAATATTTCCGTTAAAGAAATGCAGTCTTCCCGCCGCGCCCGCAATGTCGCTCGTCCGCGCCAGATTGCCATGTATCTTGCCAAACAGCTGACATCCCGTTCTTTACCGGAAATCGGCCGTAAGTTTGACCGCGATCATACGACGGTTATGCATGCCGTCCGCAAAGTCGAAGAGCTGATTATTGAAGATATCTCCCTTTCGGAAAGCGTAGATGCATTACGGCGTCTTTTGGAGAATTAACAAAAAACCTGTTGACGACTCATTATTTTATCTTCTGATTTTGCTATAATTTTGTTATTCTTGAGAAAAATTTGAAGATAATTAAGTTGTTTTATTTAGATTGGTGAAAAGAAAATGAAGTTTACAATTGAAAAAGCTGTTTTGTTAAAAACTTTGGGACACGTACAAAACATTGTTGAAAAAAGAAATACCGTGCCTGTACTGTCTAATGTCAGAATCGAAGCCAGCAATGAGGGTATCAGCTTCAAAGCAACTGATATGGATACGGAAATTACCGAAATTGTAGACGCCAAGATTTTGGAAAACGGTGCTATTACCGCTCCGGCTCATATGTTGTATGATATTGTGCGTAAATTGACTGACGGAGCTGATATTGAGCTGACCTATCCCGATGAAAAAGAACAGTTAAGCATTGCTTCGGGACGTTCCAAATTTTCTCTTTCAACGATTGGTGTAGAAGACTTTCCGGTAATTTCTGCCGATGCTCTGCCAACTAATTTTGTGATGAATCGTGATGAACTGAAAGATGTCATTGACCGTACTCAGTTTGCCGCATCCACCGAAGAAACAAGATATTATCTGAACGGTCTTTATATTCATCCGAAAAATGAAGGTGAAACAAAAGTTTTGCGCATTGTCGCAACAGACGGTCATCGTCTGGCCTGTGTTGAAACACCGCTGCCGGAAGGAGCCGGTAATATGGAAGGCGTT
>JAUNIW010000032.1 GCA_030523245.1 Pseudomonadota bacterium | reverse complement strand
AGTACATGAGAAAAAATCTTGCCAGCAGAAAGCCATTAGCCGAGGTTCCTTTAATTAGACGAGGTTCCTACTAAAAGCTATTTATACTGAGCCATATACTCCAGCAAAGTATGCTTGTCTTGAACGTTCTTTTGAGCTTTTTCAAGCAGCATTTCATAACGTTCCGGATTCATCTTGTTGACAATCTGGAAACGTGTTTCACTGGACATGAACTCTGACAAAGGCTTAGACGGTGCTTTAGAATCCAAAGTCAACGGCGCCTTTCCTTCGGCAGCATTAACCGGATTATAACGGAACAAAGGCCATGTTCCGGATTCTACGGCACTCTTCTGATGAGCCAAACCGTCAGCCATATTCAGACCTTGGTTAATGCATGGACAATATGCAATAATCAAAGACGGACCATCATAAGCTTCAGCCTCATTCATAGCCTTAATGACCTGCATATCGTTGGCACCCATAGCCACCTGAGCCACATAAACATTACCGTAAGACATAGCAATCATTGCCAAATCCTTTTTCGGAAGTTCCTTACCTGCCGTAGCAAATTTAGCCGATGCGCCCATTGGTGTGGCTTTAGACTGCTGACCACCGGTATTAGAATATACACCGGTATCAACAACCAGAATATTGACATTACGGCCGGAGGCAATCACATGGTCAACACCGCCGAAGCCGATATCATAAGCCCAGCCGTCACCACCGATAATCCAAACGGATTTTTTAACCAGATAATCAGCCAGTTCGCTCAAATGCTTTGCTTCTTCCGTATGGATACCGGCTAATTTTTCACGCAAAGCAGCAACATTGTCACGCTGAGCGTCGATTTCGATATCATCAGACTGAGGATTGCTCAAAATCTTTTCGGCAATTTCACCCAGTTCGGATTTCATAGATTCCAACAAAGTTCTGGCTGTAACACCTTCATGGTCAATAGAAATACGCATACCCAGACCAAATTCGGCATTATCTTCAAACAAAGAGTTTGCCCAGGCCGGGCCATGACCTTTTTCGTCTTTACAATAAGGCGTTGTCGGCAGGTTTCCGGAATAAATTGAAGAGCAGCCTGTTGCATTGGCAACAACCATACGGTCACCAAACAACTGTGTCAACAATTTGATATACGGCGTTTCACCGCAGCCGGCACAAGCTCCTGAAAATTCAAACAAAGGCTGAATCATCTGAGTTGTCTTCGGCAAGTTCTTAGCCACTTCCGTTCTCTTAACATACGGCAATGTTTCAAAGAACTTCCAGTTTGCCTTTTCAATTTCCAAACGGTTTTCAATATAATCCATATTGATAGCATGACGTTCCGGATTTTCCTTGTTCTTAGCCGGACAAGCCGTAACGCAGACACCGCAGCCCGTGCAGTCTTCCGGAGAAATCTGCAGCATAAACTTCTTGCCGGCAAATTCCTTACCTTTGTAATCGGCTGTTTTCAGCGTAGCCGGAGCATTTTCCAATTCTTCCGGAGCAGCGACTTTCATACGGATAACGCCATGCGGGCAGACAATAGAACATTTACCGCACTGAATACAGGTATCGGCATCCCAAACCGGAACTTCGGTAGCAATGCAGCGTTTTTCGTATTGTGTTGTTGCGGTCGGCCAAGTACCGTCAACAACTTCCTGCAATTCGGAAGTTGTCACGCTGTCACCCTTATCGGCAATCAATGTTGCGGTCAAGCCCTGAACAAATTTCGGAGCTTCGGCTGGAACAGCAGCCTGACGATGGAAATCGGAAGTAACATGATCCGGATAAGAAACCTCAAACAAATGTGCCAGAGAAGCATCAACGGCAGCATAGTTCTTTTGAACAACCGCCTCGCCTTTTTTGCTGTAAGTTTTCTTAATAGCGGCTTTAATCTGGGCAATAGCCTCGTCTTTCGGCAGAATATTGGAGATAGCAAAGAAACATGTTTGCATAACCGTGTTAATACGCTGTCCCATACCGGTTGCACGAGCAACTTCCACCGCATTGATTGTATAAAATTTCAGATGTTTGGCCAAAATTTCTTCCTGTACTTCAATCGGCAGGTGATTCCAAACTTCGTCAGCTTTATAAGGTGCGTTCAGCAAGAATGTTGCACCATCTTTGGCAATACGCAGAATATCCACTTTATTCATAAACTGGAACTGGTGGCAGGCCACAAAATCAGCCGAAGTAATCAAATAAGCCGAACGGATAGGATTATCCGAAAAACGTAAGTGTGACGTTGTCATGGAACCGGACTTACGGGAATCATAAACAAAATATCCCTGTCCGTATTTACCGGCATCTTCGGCAATAATTTTAATAGAGTTCTTATTGGCACCGACCGTACCGTCAGCCCCCAAGCCAAAGAACACAGCCCGAACAACATCTTCCGGTTCAACTTCAAAAGATGCGTCATAAGCCAAAGATTTATGGGTCAAATCATCATTGATACCAACCGTAAAACCGTTAATCGGCGCAGCACTGACCGCATTATCAAATACGGCTTTTGCCATTGCCGGCGTAAATTCTTTGGAAGACAAGCCGTAACGACCGCCATAAATTTTCGGCAGGCTGGAAATTTTGCCGTTTGAAAAGGCCTGAGAAATTGCTGTAACAACGTCCAAATATAAAGGTTCGCCCAACGAACCGGACTCTTTGGTTCTATCCAAAACAGAAACTGTTTTAACACCGGCCGGCAACGCTTTCAGGAAAGCATCTGTCGGGAACGGACGATACAAATGAACCTTCAAAACGCCCAGTTTTGCACCATGAGCATTCATATATTCAATTGTTTCCTCAACTGTTTCGGCACCGGAACCCATAACGACAATAACATTTTCGGCATCTTTGGCACCGGTATAATCTACCACATGATATTGGCGGCCGGTAAGTTTTGCAAACTTATCCATTTCTTCCTGAACAATACCTTCCACTTTGTCATAATAGACATTGGCAGCTTCACGGCCTTGGAAGAATACATCCGGATTTTGGGCTGTACCGCGGACAACCGGTTTTTCCGGACGCAGAGCATGCTCGGCATTAAATTTATAATTAACGTCTTTCAGCATAGCGCGCAAATCATCATCCGACAACAGTTTAATCTTTTTAATTTCATGAGAAGTTCTGAAACCGTCAAAGAAATGTAAAAACGGAACACGGGAACGCAGAGTCGAAGTCTGGGCAATAGCTGCCATATCATGCGCTTCCTGTACGGAATTGGAGCAAAGCATTGCAAAACCGGTCTGGCGACAGCCCATAACATCGGAATGATCGCCGTAAATAGACAAAGCATGATAAGCCAGAGAACGAGCAGCAACATGCATAACAAACGGCATCAGTTCACCGGCAATTTTATACATATTCGGAATCATCAGCAACAAACCTTGCGAAGCCGTAAAGGTTGTTGTCAAAGCACCGGCCTGCAAAGAACCGTGACAAGCACCTGCCGCGCCGGCTTCGGATTGCATTTCCTGTACTTGCGGAATAACGCCCCACAAATTTTTCTGTTTGGCAGCAGACCACGCATCTGCCCATTCACCCATCGGAGAAGACGGGGTAATCGGGTAAATAACGCAGACTTCATTCATGCGGTGCGCCACGGAAGAACAAGCTTCATTGGCGTCCATCATTTTCATTTTTACATCTGACATAGATAGTTATCCTTAATAAGTTAAATTTAACAAAGCAAAAATCAAAGGATTATTCCGCCTTTGTTTTTTACATTAGTTTCTAAACATAAATGTTTATGGCCGTTTTATAGCATATTGCCCGCAAAAATCAAGTTTTTAATACAAGTTTTACGCCTCTTGTTTTATCTCGGAACAACGTCGTGATTTAAACCTTGCATAACGCGGCAAAATAAATTATATACACCGTTAAAAGGAGATAAACCGATGTGGGAAATTGTTGCCGAAACCTTGCTGGATAATCTGAAGATTTTTCCTTTTTTATTTGCAACATATTTGTTTTTGGAATATTTGGAACATAAAACTTCGGATAAAACGACAGCCCTGATTCGGCGTGCCGACAAAGCAGGTCCTGTTATCGGCAGTATTCTGGGTGTTTTACCGCAATGCGGTTTTTCGGTTGTCGCCGCCAATTTCTACGCCGTCCGTCTGATATCCCTCGGCACGCTGATTGCCGTTTTTCTCTCGACCTCTGACGAACTGCTGCCGATTTTGATTTCTTATGACATATCTTTAAAGATTATTCTTTTGATTATCGGATGTAAAATTGTTTGCGGTATTGCCATCGGCTATCTGATTGATGCATTCTATCACAAAAAACGCATGCCCCGAATTGAAACACTTTGCAATACCGAACACTGCCATTGCGAAGAATATGAAGGAATTTGGAAACCCGCATTATACCATTCCGTCAAGATTACACTTTTTATTTTGGCTGTCAGCCTGCTGTTAAATATCGGTTTGCATTATTTTGACCTGTCCGGACAACTGGCTGCTGTTTTACGCCATCCGCTGCTGGGAGAAGCTGCCGGCGCCATACTCGGCCTCATACCAAACTGTTCGGCTTCGGTCATTTTACCGCAAATGTACATTAAAGATTACATCAGTTTCAGCGCTATGTTAAGCGGAAGTCTGGTTAACGCCGGCGTCGGATTGCTTGTTTTGTTTCGGGTCAACCGTCCGATGAAACAAAATCTGAAAATTACGGCACTGCTCTTTTTCTGCGGTTTGCTCGGCGGTTTATGCAGCAACTTGATTGCCCCCTGATAAAAACAAACAACTGACTGTTTTATCATAAAAAGCCGGTTCTTTTATATTTTTCGCCCTTATTATCGTTTTTCATCTGTTCAACATTTATTTCTCAGCGGAAACAGCAGGTTATATCCAAAAAGACAAAAAATGGTAAAAATACTTTTAAAAACGCCTTGACTTTTGTCGAATTAAGACGTATACCTTTTACATCGTTTTATTATTAATTTTTAACACTTTATTTTTATGAAGAAGACTTTAAGTAATGGATTGGTATTGGTGTTAAAAAACACTGGATCAAATTCGAAGGAGATTTCTCTGACCTTCAAGTGCGGACATGTCAATGAGCCAAAGCTCGGTCTTGCTGCCGTCTACGAGAAGATAGTTCAAAGAAACGCTGAGAACATAGCTTCTGTCTGCGGTGGCTCCATGACGTCGTTTGCAATGAGCGTCAAGTCCTCGGTCACGATAGCTATGAAAAAGCTGTATGACACATGTGTCAACCCTGCAATCACGCCGCAAGCGCTGAAAATTGTCATTTCTGACATCATCAAACACACGCGTGACCTTGCACCTCTGCCCAAAAGACAGACAAAGCTTGCTTACAAGCACACCGCTTTCGGCAAGAATGATGTTTACTGGGACACAGAGGAGTACATTGCCAAAGTTGCCCAATTGACGACAGACGATGTCAAAGCATACATTACCGACAACTTTGTCGGCAGCAATATCGTCATCGGCTATTGCGGTTCCAAGGAAGATTTCGGAACGTTTATCGAAGTCGCCGAGAAGTATTTCGGCTCACTTGAAAAAGGTAAACGTAAAAGTATCAACCTTGAGTACACCGGCGGATTCCAGAAAATCCAGGGTAACGGCAACATGCAGCTTGCTTTCTTCGGCTGGGATCTTTCCTATGCCAACAGCACGGCAGAAACAAATGTTTTAATGAGCCTGCTGTCCGGCAGATTGGAACGTTCTCTCGGTGAGGCACACATTCCGGCTGAGTCTGAAGTCAAGATTGCCGGGTACTTCGGTTTACGCACACTGCGTATCTCCGTGTCCTGTCTGAGCATTGAAGACTTCAACAAGTGTATTGACATTGTCTGCCGGAACGTCAGACGTTTGCAGAACAGTGTCGCTTCCGACCGCCGCATGGAAACCTCTCGTCAAAGAGCCATGGCCGAGCGCCTTGGTGTTTCAAACGAAGCCATGATGCACTCGGTAAAAATTGCCTGGTCTACGCTGGGACGTGATGTCGATTATGACACGGACGCCGCAATCAGCAACATTTGGGAAGTTTCTGCCCACGATGTGCAAATGATTGCTCAGGACATTTTCTCTCAGAAGATGACCTGCGTGTTGTACACTAACGACTCATCAGCCCGTTCACAAGAGGAAATCATTCAGGCAATGAATCCTGCTTATACAACGGCTCCGGACAAACAGGGAAAAGAACCGGGACTCTCTGACTACGAGAAAAAACAGGTCGAGCTTATCGACAACCTGAACGCCGAGTAAACCTTGGTCTGATACTAAACCTTAAATCTTCTAATTAAAGGGTACGTTCTCAGAAACGTACCCTTTTTTTATTACATTTCTTACAGTAAACCCTGAGTTTACCAAGAGCAGAATGCTAAAAGGGGATAAACCACATGGTCTATCCCCTTTTCTTTCAACAAACGAAAATATTATTTTTCGCTTTCTGCTTCAGGCATTGCCTCCAGTGCAACATTTCCGTCTTCGGCTTTTGTTTCTCTCATAGCAAGGATTTCCTTGTCATTTTGAGCAGCTACACGACGTAAAGCGCGCAGAACATTACCTGTACCGGCCGGAATTAAACGACCGACAATAACATTTTCTTTCAAACCGGTCAATTTATCGACCTTGCCTTCAACAGCAGCTTCCGTCAAGACACGAGTCGTTTCTTGGAATGAAGCGGCAGAAATAAATGACTTCGTCTGTAAAGATGCCTTGGTAATACCCAGCAGAACAGGATCGGCTGTTGCCGGCTGTCCGCCGTCTTTCATAACTTTGGCATTTTCTACTTCAAAGACATCGCGATCAACCTGTTCGCCAACCAGGAATGTCGTATCGCCCGGTGCCGTAATTTCAACTTTACGCAGCATTTGTGATACAATCACTTCAATGTGCTTATCGTTGATGGCCACACCTTGCAGACGATAAACGGCCTGAACTTCCTGAACCAGATATTCAGCCAGTTTCTCAACACCCAGCACACGCAAAATATCATGTGGTGCCGGCGTACCTTCTACCAGCATATCGCCTTTTTTGACAATATCACCGTCTTGAACAACCAAACGGCGTCCCTTCGGTATCAGGTATTCAACCGGATTACCTTCTGTCGGAATAACCATAATACGCTGTTTGGCTTTATAGTCCTTACCGTATTCAACCATACCGTCAATATCGGAAATAATGGCCGGATCCTTCGGACGGCGAGCTTCAAACAATTCGGCAACACGCGGCAAACCACCGGTAATATCTTTTGTCTTGGTGCTTTCTCTCGGAATACGCGCAATAATATCACCAACTTTGATTTCATCACCGTTGTCAACATTCAAAACAGCGTCTACAGACAGATAATAACGCACTTCTTTACCGGAATCATAAGTTACCGGATTACCCTTGGCATCTTTTAACGTAATGCTTGGTTTCAAGCTGGCGTTAGAAGACGGACCGGACTGCCAGTCAATAACGATTTTAGAGGTAATACCCGTTGTTTCATCCATATTTTCCTTAACCGAAACATTTGGCAACAAATCTACCAACTGAGCCTTACCGGCTTTTTCGGAAATAACCGGAACCATAAACGGATCCCACTCGGCAATCTTTTGTCCTTTAGCCACTTCAACACCTTCCTGAGCCAGAACTTTGGCACCGTAAGGAACATGGTGGCGGGATTTTTCACGGCCTTGGGCGTCCTGAATAACAATATCACAGTTACGGGACAAAATAATCAGATGATTATCGGCATTGGTAACCGTATGACCGTTTTCAAGTTTCAAAATACCGGCAAACGGAACTTCAATACTGGCCTGCTCGGCAGATTTGGAAGCCGCACCACCGATGTGGAAAGTACGCAAAGTTAATTGGGTACCCGGCTCACCAATGGACTGGGCGGCAATAACGCCGACGGCTTCACCGATATTAACCGGATTACCGCGGGCCAAATCACGACCATAACAAGCCGCGCAGACACCGTTTTCGCATTCGCAGGTCAAAACCGAACGGATTTTAACTTGTTCAACACCGGCTTTTTCTACTTTTTCAACATCGGCTTCATCAATCAGTTTGCCTTTTGTCACCAAAACTTCACCTGTTTCCGGATGCAGAATATCTTCCTGAGCCGTACGCCCCAGAATTCTTTCACCAATCGAAGCAATAACATTGCCGCCGTCAACAACCGGACGAACAATAATACCGCGTTCCGTACCACAGTCTGTTTCGGTAATCACAACATCCTGACCGACATCAACCAGACGACGGGTCAGATAACCGGCGTTAGCCGTTTTCAAAGCCGTATCGGCCAAACCTTTACGCGCACCGTGGGTAGAGTTAAAGTATTCGGACACGGTCAGACCTTCTTTAAAGTTAGAAATAATCGGTTGTTCGATAATTTCACCGGACGGTTTGGCCATCAAACCGCGCATACCGGCCAGCTGACGCATTTGTGCAGCAGAACCGCGGGCGCCGGAATCAGCCATCATAAAGACGGAGTTATAATAACCATGGTCAGCTTTGGAAATGTTTTTCATCATCTCGTCAGCCACTTTATCCGTGCAGGATGCCCAGATATCAACAACCTTGTTATATTTTTCGCCTTTGGTAATCAAACCGTTTTGATATTGCTGTTCAAATTCTTTAACCTGAGCAGAAGTTTCGGCAATCAATTTTTCTTTGGATGCCGGAACAATCAAATCATCTTTACCAAACGAAATACCGGACTTGCAGGCATAGGTGTAACCCATTGTCATAATACGGTCAACCATGATACATGTTTCTTTACCGCCGCAGACACGATAGACTTCATCAATAATTTGCGAAATCTGTTTTTTCTTCATCAGACGGTTTACCAAAGAGAACGGAACGCCTTCAATCAGTTTACCGTCTTTTCTCGGCAGAATTTCGGAAATAATCAAACGTCCCGGTGTTGTATCAACAATGCCGTGGCACAATTTGCCGTCATCGCCGATATAATCCATACGGCATTTAATCTTAGCATGCATGTCAACAGCTTTGGCATTCAAAGCCAGCATACATTCTTCCGGACTTGAATAAACACTGCCCTGTCCCAGCATATCATCGGCATCATACGACAGATAGTAAATACCCAGCACCATATCTTGCGAAGGTACGATAATCGGTTTACCCGAAGCCGGAGACAGAATGTTGTTTGAAGACATCATCAAAACACGGGCTTCTAACTGCGCTTCAATAGACAACGGTACGTGAACAGCCATTTGGTCACCATCGAAGTCGGCGTTAAATGCCGTACAAGCCAACGGGTGCAGGTGAATAGCTTTACCTTCGACCAAAACCGGCTCATACGCCTGAATACCCAGTCTGTGCAGAGTTGGCGCACGGTTCAGCAATACCGGATGCTCACGAATGACTTCTTCCAAGATATCCCAAACTTCAGGACGTTCTTTTTCAACCATACGCTTAGCAGCTTTAATTGTTGTTGCCATACCATACATTTCCAGTTTGGCATAAACAAAAGGTTTGAACAGTTCCAAAGCCATTTTCTTCGGCAAACCGCACTGGTGCATTTTGAGTTCCGGACCAACGGTAATAACAGAACGGCCGGAATAGTCCACACGTTTACCCAACAGGTTCTGACGGAAACGACCTTGTTTACCTTTCAGCATATCCGACAGAGATTTCAGCGGACGCTTGCTGGTACCGGTAATGGCACGACCGCGACGACCATTATCAAACAAAGCATCAACAGATTCTTGGAGCATTCTCTTTTCATTACGGATAATAATATCCGGCGCATGCAATTCCAAAAGTCTCTTCAGACGATTGTTACGGTTAATCACTCGACGATATAAGTCATTCAAATCCGAAGTGGCAAAACGACCGCCGTCCAACGGAACCAACGGACGCAAATCAGGCGGAATAACCGGCAATACAGTCAGAATCATCCATTCCGGTTTGGTGTTTGACTCCAAGAAAGCCTCTACCAGTTTCAGACGTTTTACCAAGTTTTTGCGTTTAGCCTCGGATGTTGTTTCTTTAAGTTCAACCCGCATTGCGGCGCGTTCGGCTTCCAAATCAATATTGGAAAGAATTTCACGCAAAGCTTCGGCACCGATACCGGCTCTGAAAGAGTCTTCACCATACTGGTCTACAGCATCCTGATATTCATCTTCGCTCAACAGCTGATTAACCGTTAACGGAGTCAGTCCCGGTTCAATCACGACATAGCTTTCAAAGTACAAAACGCGCTCCAAAGCTTTCATCGGAATACCTGTCAATACGGAAATACGTGATGGCAGCGACTTCAAGAACCAAATATGTGCAACCGGAGCAGCCAGTTCGATATGGCCCATTCTCTCACGGCGTACCTTTGACAAAGTTACTTCCACACCGCATTTTTCGCAGACGATACCGCGGTATTTCATACGTTTATATTTTCCGCACAGGCATTCATAGTCCTTAACCGGACCAAAAATACGTGCACAGAACAAACCGTCTTTTTCCGGTTTGAATGTTCTGTAGTTGATGGTTTCAGGCTTTTTGACTTCACCATACGACCACGAACGAATTTGTTCAGGAGAAGCTATCGAAATTTTGATTTCATCAAAATTTTCTTCAGCTGACGGCTGCTGCTGATTAAACATATTCATTACTTCATTATTCATTTGTTAATACTCCTCAGCTTACGCTTCTTCATTTAACATTTCAACATTCAGGCACAGCGACTTGATTTCCTTAACCAATACGTTGAAGGATTCCGGAACACCCGAATCAAAGCTGTCTTCACCGCGGACAATGGCTTCATAAACCTTTGTTCTGCCTGCAACATCATCGGATTTAATGGTAAGCATTTCCTGCAGGGTATAGGCTGCACCATATGCCTGCAAAGCCCAAACTTCCATTTCACCGAAACGTTGGCCACCGAATTGGGCTTTACCACCCAGAGGCTGTTGTGTAACCAGACTGTACGGACCAACCGAACGGGCGTGCATCTTTTCATCAACAATGTGGTGCAACTTAATCATATACATAACGCCGACCGTTACTTTACGATCAAATTTTTCACCTGTACGACCGTCATACAAATCAATCTGACCGGATGTCGGCAGACCGGCCATTGTCAACATTTTGTTGATATCATCACCGGTTGCACCGTCAAATACAGGCGTTGCCATCGGTACACCGTGTTTGAGGTTGGAAATCATTTCAACTTTTTCGGCTTCTGTCAACGGTTCTACATCACGCTTATATTGTTTGTCGCCGTAAATTTCTTTCAGGCGGGCATTCAGTTCTTCAGCTGATTTTTCACCGCATTTATATTGTTCGCACATTTCATTAAGCTGTTCGCCCAACTCTTTGGCTGCCCAACCGAGGTGTGTTTCCAAAATTTGTCCCACGTTCATACGTGAAGGCACACCCAGCGGATTCAGCACGACATCAACCGGCGTACCATCTTCGGTATAAGGCATATCGGCCAAAGGCAATACACGAGATACCGTACCTTTGTTACCGTGACGACCGGCCATTTTATCACCGGTTTGCATTTTTCTCTTGGTGGCAATGAAAACTTTAACCATTTTGAGAACGCCCGGAAGCAAATCATCACCGCGTTGAACTTTTTCAACTTTATTTTCAAAACGCTTCTGAATATTTTCCATACGCGCATCAAAAGCAGCTGAAAATTCTTCGATTTTGGCCATAACATCTTCGTTTTTAACCACGATTTTACGCCATTGTGCTGATGGCAGGGTTTCCAAAATCTCGGCTGTCAGTTTTACGTTTTTGGCAATACCTTTCGGTGCATCAACAACTGTCTGACCGGCCAGCATGGCTTTCAAACGAGCTTCATAGCTCCGGCGGATAATAGCAATTTCATCATCGCGGTCTTTGGCCAGATTGGAAATTTCTTCCTGTTCAATCGCCAAAGCACGTTCATCTTTTTCCACACCGCGGCGGGAGAAAATATGAACATCGACAACAATACCGTCAATACCCGGCTGAGCGCGCAAAGAAGTATCACGGACATCACTGGCTTTTTCGCCAAAGATAGCCCGCAGCAGTTTTTCTTCAGGCGTTACCGGAGATTCACCTTTCGGTGTTACTTTACCAACCAGAATATCTCCGGCTTTAACATGAGCACCGACATAAACAATACCGGCTTCATCCAGATTGCGCAAAGCATCTTCGCCGACGTTCGGAATATCACGGGTAATTTCTTCTTGTCCCAATTTGGTATCACGCGCCATAACTTCAAATTCTTCAATATGCAAAGAAGTCAAAACATCGTCGCGGGAAATTCTTTCAGACAGCAGAATAGCATCTTCGTAGTTCAAACCGTTCCAAGGCATAAAGGCCACCAGCAGGTTTTTACCCAAAGCCAGTTCGCCCAGATTTGTACAAGGACCATCGGCAATAATATCGCCTTTTTGAACTTTATCGCCGACTTTTACCAACGGTACCTGATTGATGCAGGTGTTCTGATTAGAACGGCGGAATTTTGATAATTTATAAATTTCCACACCGACATCATGGGCATCATTATCATTGGAACGAATAACGATACGATTGGCATCAACGGCATCGACAACACCGTCATATTTGGCAACCAGCGTTGCACCGGAATCCTTAGCCACCGTCGCTTCAATACCCGTACCGACCAACGGCGCTTCCGAACGAAGCAAAGGTACGCCTTGGCGTTGCATGTTTGAACCCATCAACGCACGGTTAGCATCATCGTTTTCCAAAAACGGAATCAGGGCTGCAGCCACAGAAACCAGCTGTTTTGGAGAAACGTCGATATAGTTGATGTTTTCCGGCTTGTCAAATTCGACTTCACCACCGCGGCGGCAGGTAATCAAATCATTCACAAAATGTCCGGTATCATCAACTTTAGCGTTTGCTTCGGCAATAACAACTTTACCTTCGTCATCGGCCGACAAATAAACAACATCCGATGTTACAACACCGTCAACAACTTTGCGGTACGGACATTCAATAAAACCATATTTATTAACGCGGGCATAAGTTGACAATGAGTTAATCAAACCGATGTTCGGACCTTCAGGAGATTCAATCGGACAGATACGTCCGTAATGCGTCGGGTGCACATCGCGCACTTCAAATCCGGCACGATCACGGCTCAAACCGCCAGGGCCTAAAGCGGATAAACGGCGCTTATGCGTAATTTCTGACAACGGATTGTTCTGGTCCATAAATTGAGACAACTGAGACGAACCGAAAAATTCTCTGATAACGGAAGCTATCGGTTTAGCGTTTACCAAATCCTGAGGTTTTACATTGTTCAGAATCTCGGCGCTCATTTTTTCTTTAATGGCGCGTTCCATACGCAGCAATCCCATACGGTATTGATTTTCCATCAATTCACCTACCGAACGGACACGACGATTTCCCAAATGGTCAATATCATCAACTTCGCCTTTGCCGTCACGAATGGCAACCAGTTTCTTGATAATGCGCAGAATATCATCTTTACGCAAAACGCGGACGGTATCCGGTGCGTCATCAAAAGAGATATCCAGTGAAGCATTCATTTTGACACGGCCGACAGCTGACAAGTCATAACGTTCCGAATCAAAGAAAAGCTGGGTAAACAAAGCATCGGCAGCTTCATAAGTAGCCGGTTCTCCCGGACGCATTACGCGATAAATATCAAATAAAGCTTCCTGACGCGTTTTATTTTTATCAGCAGCCAGAGTATTGCGGATATACGGACCGACATTCAACCCGTCAATAAATAAAGTCTCGACGGATTTGATTTTGTTTTCGGCCAGCTTATCCATCAATTCTTCATTGATTTCATCACCGGCTTCGGCAATAACTTCACCTGTTTTGCCGATAACAATGTTTTTAGCCAGATATTTTCCATACATCTGGTCTTTGGAAACAACAAAATATTCCAAACCTTCATCAGCCAGTTTCTGGGCTGTTCTCGGTGTCAGCTTTTTACCGGCATCCCAGACAACTTTACCATCAGCCGCGTTAATCAAGGCAAAATCAAATTTAACACCGCGCATACGGGACGGTTCAAATTTCATTTTCCAGTTTTTCTTATCGGCCAGATATGTTTCGGTATCATAGAAGTAATTTAAGATTTCTTCTTTATCCATACCCTTAACATCGGCTAATTCAACAGTTTTACCTTCTTTAGCCAGAGCAGCGGCTTTTTCTTCTGTTTCTTTGGAATACAAAGAATAAAAAATAGATGTTACCGGCAGTTTACGGCGGCGGTCAATACGGGCATAAACCAAATCTTTGGCATCGAATTCAAAATCAAGCCATGAACCGCGGTACGGAATAATGCGGGCCGAAAACAGTTTTTTACCGGAAGAAATTGTCTTTCCGCCGTCACTGTCAAAAAATACCCCCGGAGAACGGTGCATTTGTGATACGACAACACGCTCGGTACCGTTGAAAATAAATGTACCTTTATCCGTCATCAGCGGAATATCGCCCATGTAAACATCTTGTTCTTTAATATCGTGAATAGATTTGGCACCGGTTGCTTCATCAATATCCCAGACAACCAGACGCAAAGTAGCTCTGATTGGCGCAGCGTATGTCATATCGCGCTTCAGACATTCTTCAACATCATATTTCGGTTCTTCCAAAACATATTTCACGAATTCCAATTCGCCGTTACCGGAAAAATCCGTAATCGGGAAAATAGATTTGAAAACTTCTTCCAAACCAAACTCACAATGGTCGCCGTTGGCGTCGACATTATTGATAAAGCTTGAATAAGAGCCGGTTTGAACGTCAATTAAATTCGGCATATCGGCAACTGCGTCGATTCGGCCGAAATTTTTTCTTACACGCTTTTTCTCCGTATAAGACTCTTTCATGTATTGTTTCCTCTAATATATTGATTCTGCGACAATTCTTATGAAAAACTTCATTCCCGACCGCAGAAGGTTAAAACGATAAAACCATTTAAAACAAATATAGCCGAACCCCCGACAAATCCGCCTTCTCAGCCATATTTACCGAATAATAAGCGTCCAAAATTTCAATTGTCCGCTTTAAACTGCGGAAAGTATAGTCTTTTTCACTTAATTTTGCAACATTTTTCTCCGGAGGTTCTTGTATTTTTGCAAAAAAATAATACCTCTCTGTTCACACTGTTTTTTAAAGGAGAAAAAATATGCAAGACAGAAGATGTAGTATTTGGCACTTGGTTTCCGGTATCATTATGCTGGTTTTAGGTATAATTGTCTGGGCAAATCCGCTATCCTCGCTTTATGCAATGGCCATATATTTGGGCGCCGTCGTCTTTTTGCTCGGCTGCGGTTACATAACCTTTTCATTTACCGAATATTCGGGATGGTATTTTGTGGTCGGTCTGCTAGACCTGTTTATCGGTTTGATTTTACTGACAAACTTAGGTTTAACCGTACAAACCTTACCGATATTGTTTGCTTTCTGGTTTCTGGCCACCGGCGTTATGCAGATTTCCGGCAGTATTGAAATCAGAAAAACAGGCCTACCTTGGGGCTGGAGCATGTTCAGCGGTATACTCGGCGTGATTTTGTCTTTCTTTATTTTGGCCTACCAGTCCTTTGGCGAATTCGCACTGGTATTGACCGTCGGCTTCTACATTTTCGCCTTCGGTGTCCTGAGTATTGCCGAGTATTTTTACTTCCGCAAATTCTGTAAACTTGTCAGCCAGGCATAAAAAACTTTATATCTGCTGACGTATAAAGAATCCCACCGGCTCCGGCGGGATTTCTTTATAAAAAAACTGTCCGGCAGATTGGGGACCACCGGACAGGCACATAATTAAGATTTTCTTTTTCTATTTACCTGTTAACACATCACCTTCCTTTCAGTTTTCTGATTGAATATAAATAACTTTTTATCCTCCCCAACAATATCCAAGATAGGTAACTTCATCAAATTCCATTTGTTTTTTACTCGTATCATTACAAAGATAATAAGATGTTCCCTCATGACATATCTTGGCCGGATATTCTTGATGATATTTACCCATAGAATACTTGGAATCATGAATAGATATATCGTAACTTACTCCCCCTTTGAATGTATATTCTAAGGCATAACGAT
>JAUNIW010000086.1 GCA_030523245.1 Pseudomonadota bacterium | reverse complement strand
ATAGAGAATCCTTAACCCCCTTGAACATTAACGAGAATATATTATGGAAATTCTAAATTATAAAAATGAGCAGGATTTTTTTGAATATTTGAAGAAAAACAGAAAAATTCCTCACAAAATTAATTATTCATACACAAAATTTGAAATCCCCAAAAGGAATGGAGGAAAACGTGAAATTTGTGTCCCGAATACCACACTTAAAAACATCCAGAAATATATAGCTTCATCATTTCTAAAGGATATTCCCTTCAGAAATTGTGTTCAGGCCTATGTTCACAAAAAAAGTATTATTACCAATGCCAGATGTCATATTAACAAAAATTATCTGTTAAAACTTGATATAGATAATTTTTTTCCATCCATTACATATAAACGAGTGTACGGATTATTTAAAAATTATCCATTCTCTTATACAAACGGTTTAGCTCATAAATTAGCCAAACTAAGTACCTATCAGAATATTCTTCCTCAAGGTTCCCCGCTCTCTCCTATCATTTCTAATCTGATTTGCAGAGATTTAGATAAAGAAATAATTAAACTGGGAAAAAAATATAATTTTTTTTATACCAGATATTCTGATGACATAACAATTTCTTCAAAAAATAAAATTTCCCAACAGACAATTAACGAAATTAAATCAATAATAACCCAAAATAATTTTACAATTAATGATAAGAAGACCGTTTTAAAAACAAAAACACAAAGGTTAATGGTTACCGGTATTAAGGTAAATGAAAAAACAAACCTGCTGAAAAAATACAAAAATCAGATTAGAGCCATGCTTTTTGATTGGGAACAGAATGGACTGATTAAAGCACAAGCCAGACATAATAAGTTCATTGGAAAAAATAAGAATTTTGTTGAAGTTATAAAAGGCAAAATATTGTATCTGCGCCAAGTGTGTGGCGAAGAAAACACCTTTTTTCAAAACGTTTCGACAAAATATAATTATCTTGCTTCAGCAGACGGATTTTCTCTGATAAATAACAAAGAACATATTTTGAAAACAGCTTGTTGGGTTATAGAAGGCGATTTCAATCAAGGTTCATGCGTTTTTATATCGCCTAATATCTTAATAACAGCAAACCATAACATAGAAGATGAAGATATATCCAAAATAAAAATATTTAATGAATATTTGCATACAGAAATAAAAAATCTATCATTAGTTGCAAAAGATAAAGGTATTGATATTGCTTTACTGAAGATACCTGCCCAAGATGCCGAAAAAAATAAATCTATCAACCACCTGGTATTAAGAAAGAAAAAAGGATTACCTTCATTAAAAAAAGACTATTGTTTAATCGGATATCCGAATTTCTCTCACGGAGATAAACTAAAAATTCAATATGGAAAGATATTAACGGAAAAAATATATATGAAGAGTAAACATTTCGAAATAGAACAGCAGATTTACAGCGGAAATTGTGGTGGTGCATTATTAGATAAAGAGAGAAGAATTGTAGGTATTCCTCAGTATGGAAATAGTGAAACACAAAATTTAGTAATATCATTTGAAGAGATATGGAAGAGTTCCGCCCTGTCTCCTTATGTAAGATGTATAGATGAAACAAAACAATAAAATTTCAGCCTTAAACAATCATTACAAAAAAGCACCCGCTGACTATGCCGGCGGGGCTTTGGGTTAAAGAAAATAATAAAAGTCAGCTGTTGATTAACGGCCGCCCTGCCTTGAAGCAATTCTGTTCATAAAACACTGGCCGTTTTGCTTTTGGCTCACATAGATGACTTTGCCGCAAACCGGTTGAAAGTTATCATTATCATAAATCAGCCAGATAACATTCACGTCTTTTAAATCATTTTTCGGCATTCGATGAGAATAACCATCGGTAAAAACGATTTTGTTAACTTCTTTCTTTTTTGAAAAAGCGCGTACGGCCAAATCTATATTGGTTCCGCCGCCACCCGGAACATCAAAATTATCAATATCCCGATTATTTTTAATTTCTTTAAAACCATAAAAACGATCATCAAAGCAACCGACTTTCAGTTTGGAATTTTTCAAAATCGGCTTCAGCTGGCGCAAGAATTCCTTCAGCATTTCTTCATCGACAGAACCGCTGACATCCAGCATAACTTCTGTTTCTGCCTTATCTTCATCTTCAAGTTCTTCAACGCGGGCCATATAGTCGTTATCCGCCCCCGAACGCCGATAGGACCAACGGTCTGTTTCTTCTTCAACTGTTTTCTTCAGGAGTTTTTTCCAGTTCTCAACCTCTTTACTGTTTCCTACCGGCCCCAGAGAACCTTGTCGGCTTTCCGACATTTCTTTCAGAACTTTGCTTTTTTGCTGCTCCAAACAGCGACGGATTTGTATAGCACGTTTCTGGCGTTCTTGCCGGTTTTTTTCTTCAAAAGTTTTTTCCCATTCGCTTTCCTGACCTTTACTGCGTCCCTCTACACTGCTTGTATCCGAAGCATCTTTTTTACTTTGATTTTTCTTTATTTTCGGTCTTTTATTGGTTACCGGAGACTTATTTTCATCTTTATTTTCAGATTGTTCATTTTTGGAACCAAATAACTCTTTTATCTTGTCCAAAATACTTTTC
>JAUNIW010000031.1 GCA_030523245.1 Pseudomonadota bacterium | reverse complement strand
CCGGCAGCGGTTCTTCCACTACCTGAATACCGTAACCTTTCTGACGCTTGGACGGTTCGTTCTCATATTCATGGTATTGATCTGTTTCTTCATAAACAGGAGGTTCTGTTGACGTAACCTGAAAAGGATTATTTGTCTGGATATTTTTGGGATTTTGTGTCTTTTGCACTCTTTGATTATTTCCATATGAATTCTGCATTTCCTTGGAAAAATAATTATCCAGATACTTGCGCATTTCCGTCTGTTTAAAATTGCCGTTGTAGTCTTTGCAATCAAATTTAATGCCCGCAAACAAAGCCTTTTTGGCAACCCAGATGCCGCTCTGTTCGTCCATTAACCATTCTATCGGTTTTACTTCAAACCAATAGGGCCGCCCCGTCCGAACTTCTCTGCCGTCAGACATTACTGAGTTTCTGTCATATGGTTTTCCTTTTATACGGACGTATCTTGAACCTTTAAAGATATACTCTTCATGTCTTTCCGGAATAATTTTCTGAGAAAAATCATCATCTGTATTTCCATCAAAAGTATATCTTTTTCCCGTCCGCTGAAGAGCAGAATGTTTGTAGTTTTTTTCTAATTCCTTTGCTAACTCTCCAAAAACAACATCTTGGGGATATTCGCCGTACTCGCAAATTTTAACCTGCCCCAACTCTGTATTGAGTTTTCTCACTGCGTTCGGGTAAATTTTAGATGTTTCAGACGAAGGTAAAGCGGGACGACTGGACAGATCTCCAAAATAAGGAGCAACAGTCGCTCTATTCCCATGACCAATTGCGATACAAACATGATAGGTAGAATCATAAGAAGCAGTCCAAACTGGTCCTGCATAATCATTTTCAATAGTTTTATGCTCACTCAACATTCCTCCGAGCGCAACAGTCAAATCCGTCAGACCTGTTCTGGTTCCGTATTTCTTAATCACTTCCAGTGCATAATCACCCCAGATTTGATCTTCTGTTAAAAATGTTGTCCGCATTAAAAGCCTCTCCCCTTTCTCTGTTTCACACTTTATCATACTTTTTTATTTAGACAAATACTTTTTAAATATTTTTGTCCACATTTTCCAACATACTCTTTTTTAGACACTTTTTGCGACGTTTCAAAAAGAGTAACCGGTTCCTGACATATTTCCATTCATTTGTTCCGCTCAGATGCGCCTTAAATGCGTTCATCCTTATATCCAAATACTCATCGTCAAGAACGTCCTGTATCTAAAAGTGGGCAATGGTTTTAATGTAACGCTGCTGCCGGCGATTTTATCGTTACGGCAATAATATAAGCCCCAAGTTTTTTGGCCTTGGTAATGACAATCAGCTCACAGGAATTTTCCGGAATTTTCAAGACCCGTTCCATATCCTCGTCAAAATCGGAAGGCTTTTTTCCTGATGACAAAACTTTTTGTCCCGAGCCATGGAAAAAGCCTGACTTGCCGCAAATAAATCATCTTCCGAGTTAGCGGCACTGATTGTTTTTTCTATAACTTTAGGAACTTTCAGGCTTCGATTCCGCCCTGTCTGCATATTGGACAAGCTGTTTTTCTCCTCTGATTATGACAATTTATTCGACATTTTATACAAAAAAAATAAACAAAAATCAAGCCGTTTTCTTATAAACATGCCGAAAACAAAAAATTCCGGACATTACAGCAATGTCCGGAATTTTTTTTATAATCTTCAGGCCTGTTCAGACAAGCAAATTTTCTTCCAGCTCTTTAGAATATATTGCCGGATAAAAAATATCGGTAATATATGTTCTGGAACGGACAATAGATAAATTTTTATTATCCTTTGCCGTGTAGCAACAAGCCAACCCCTGTCTGGTCTTCACCGCCGGATGGATACAGCGTGATATCAGCGGAGAAGACATCTGCGTAAAGAAGCGTCTTTTGGCGATATCCAGATAAACCCGTGAATTTTCGATATATACTCCCGGTCTGTATTCGGTTTTGCCGTTTTTTTCCAGACATTCTTCTATGATACCCCAGCCGATTTTCTTATTTGCCGGAATTCTAAAATATTCCCTGAGGAAAGCCAAACTTTCTCTGTTTTCCATTTTTTTTACGGATTTTTATAATAATTTTACTTTCATATAATAATATTTGATTGAGATAGAATATTATACAAAAAAACAAAAATGTCAACTATTTTACACAAAAAAGTTGACAAATTTTTAAAATAACTCTATCTTTAAAAAAAGCGGAGAAAAAAAATGGCAAATGTAAATGATATATCACAAAGACTGTTGATTGAATCAGCTTTAATGGACTATTCTAAATTTTTGCATATTACCGATGCTGATATCAATGAGTTATATTGCAAAATTGAAAAACTTAATGAAGATTGTTTTAACAATGAAGAATCTTTTGCCCTTGTCGAAAAATACAATCTTGACGCCATTACCTCCCGTGAAGAACTAAAAAAACGTATCAGTAATATGCGCGCCCAAATGGCTGAAAAAATTTTCGACTATTATGCAACCGGTGACAAAACGGATATCAGTCGTCACGCCAACAGCATCGGCACGGTTCTGAAAGATATCGGTATCAAAGACGGTGCCGCCAAAAAACTGGCACAAAGCATCTGCGACCGAAAACTGCAAGATACTCTGACCGAAGAAGAAAACAAAGCTTTCAATATTCTGAACGGCAAAAACACCAAACGCAAAAAAGAAACAGGCGAAAAAGAAAAAGTCCGCTGGGCCGATTTGCTGGCACAAAATATCAATGATAAAATCAAAGTCCTGAAAGAAAAAATGTATCTGGATTTACAGACTTATCAGGATACAGACATGCCCAATCCCGTTATTGAAAAAATGTTGCCCGAAATTAAGGCCAATATCAGCGGTATCCGTATTGTCTTAAACTACGAAACACCTAAATCAACAAAATCTTTCCGCGAAAAATTACGCGACGATTTTAAGCGTCTCGGCGGCTCTCAGAAAACAACATTAAAACTGACCGGACTTTTGGCTGAAAACGGCAAAAATCTTATTCGTTCTCCCCTTTCCCGCTCTAATTATGATGACTTTGAAAAACTGATGAAAGATTATTTCGGACAAGACAACTATCAGGAAGTCATAGACACGGCCCTCGGTGTCAAAACCACCGCAGCCGACAAAGAAAATCTTCCGCAGGAACGCCGGAAAAGCTACAACGCCAAAAGTCAGAAACTATACTGTCAGCTTGTTGCCTCCCTGTTAACCCAAAAACGTCTCCATGATATAGAAAGCGGCAACCGCGGTACAGACTACGGTATCTACATCAAAACCGTTGACCTTCAGTATATCCGCGCTCTCAATAATGGCGAAAACAACATGAAATTACTGGGGTTTGCCGAACTTAACGACACCCGCGGCAGCGGCGACCTCAAAACGGAATACAAAATCAGCCGGCAGATTGTTGATGATACGGCTGAAAAACAAGTTGTATCCGTCCACCACCATTTGCCGCTCGGTGCAGCACATGATGTCATAACCCGCCTGCAGGGACCGGTGCCGGAAGATGAAAAACTCAAAAAATGCTGTGAACTGGTTAACATTCTCGGCAACAATTGTCTGGTTGTCGGTAAAGACAAACATCAAAGTATGGAAGCCAAAGGCGCCTACGAGGTTAAACCGGACTCCGAAGCCCTTATTTTTGCCGGCCGTATTGACTGGAAGACGATAAACGGTATCAGTGACAAACTGCCGCCGCAGCTGAAAAAAGCTTTTACTGAAAACCTGTCGCCGAACGGGAAAATACAGGATGTCGGCCTCTCCATGCAGTTTCCGGAATCAAAATATATGTCAGAACTCCGCCAGTCTCTGCATTCAGAAAACAAAATTTCGCTAAGCAAAGTTTTCGGGCGGGTTATATCCTGACCGGCTGTCTGCTAATATAACCGGCCTAAAATCGAACACCTGAAATCAAAGAACAGCCAAGCTCTTAATGTCTGTTCTTTTTTGATATTTCAGCTTTTTTTGCTTTTACACATTCCGACAAACATCTTGACTTTTTTCTAAAAATATATTATTATAAAATTCAATAGTTGTGTAAAAGGAGAAACTTATGAAACTCAGCAAATGTTTAACAGTCAAAGTGTTTTGCCTGATTGCAACGATTATGTGCGCCAGCAAAGCAACAAAGGCCGCTGAAATTTTGCCGCTTTCCGTAAAAGAAACACCGGTAAGTTCTGAAAATATTCAGCTGGCTGCCAACAATCCTAAAGCATTCAAAGACTGCTGCGCCTTTAATGAATCTTTATGCTGATTTGACCGTAATACAATTATTCTATAAATGTCTGTTATATTAGTTACCGGAGGTGCCGGCTTTATCGGTTCAAATTTAGCCGATTATTTATTAAAATGTAACAATAGTGTTATTGTTATAGATAATTTTAATGACTACTACAATCCTGAAATCAAAGAAAAAAATATTGCCGATGCCCTTAAAAACAAAAATTTCTCCCTTTACCGCGGCAATATCGGTGACTCTGCCTTTGTTGACAATATCTTGAAAAAACACCATCCCGATGCGGTTGTACATCTGGCAGGAAGTGCCGGTGTTCGTCCCTCTATTACTGCTCCGCTTTCATATATTGAAAATAATATAAAAAATACCGTATCTTTATTGGAATGCCTGAAAAACAATAACGTCAAAAAAATTGTTTTTGCTTCATCGTCTTCGGTTTACGGCAACAGCCCTCACACAAAATTTTCTGAGAATGATAACTTACAAATGCCTATCTCGCCCTATGCCGCCTCCAAGCTTTCCTGTGAGCATTTTCTTTATACCTATGCCCGTCTTTATAACATAACAACCCGCTGCCTGCGTTTTTTCACGGTCTACGGTCCGCGCCAGCGGCCGGATTTGGCAATATGCAAGTTTATACAAAAAATCCATACCGGCAAACCGATTGATGTTTACGGCGACGGCTGTTCGGCCCGTGATTATACCTATATAGACGATATTGTCGCCGGAATTGCAGCTGCATTACAGGACAACTCTTCCCTGTTTGAAATTGTTAATCTCGGCAACGGCTCACCGGTCAGTCTGTCGGATATGATAAAAACAATTGAACAAGCCCTTCATAAAAAAGCCGTTATCCGCTACACGGAAAGTCAGCCGGGGGATACCCAAAGAACACATGCCGATATTGAAAAAGCCCGAAAATTATGGAATTATCAGCCTAAGACAACTTTTGCCGAAGGTATAGAAAAATATATTATCTGGCTTCAAAATAACCGGCAATTATAGAAGACAGGCCTCATGAAAGCTTTACAAAAGAAAGTATGGACAGGAAAATGAAAGAACAAATTAAACCCTTATTTAAAAATATTCCGGCTGTTGTTTTTACCATAGACAACAACTACGTTCCTTATTTTTCCGTAGCCCTGACAGGATTACTGCGCAATATCTCTGCTGCCGAACAATACGATATTGTCGTTTTACATCAGGATTTAAATGATGAAAACCGGCAGATTTTGGAACAGGAATGCGCCGGTCTTTCCAATCTGTCATTACGCTTTATCAACATAAACGAACTCATTCATCAAACCGGAAAAGATAAATTCGTTTCCAATATTGCCCATATAAACGAAGTAACTTATTTCCGGCTGTACATTCCGCAGCTTTTCTCCCACTACAAAAAAGTCATATTTTTGGATTCAGATATTTGCATCGACGGAGATATTGCCGGATTATACCGCATTGAAATGGGAAAAAATTACTTGGCTGCCGTCAGAGGATGTTTGTCCGTATGGCAAAAGAATTACCAAACCCTGCGCCACAAAAGCAGTTTTAGTTTTGCCCAATACACCAAAGACGTTCTTAATGTAGAAAGTACCGACTACTTTAACGCCGGTGTTTTGGTATTTAATATTCAACAAATCCTCAAAGATAAAAAAGATAAAGATTTTTTTGAAAAACTGGATATTCTGCCGACTTTGGCTTACAATGATCAGGATATTCTGAATATGTGCTGCAAAGACCGGATAACCTGGCTGGGTGTCGAATGGAATTACTGCTCGAAATTCACCTTTATAGAAGATGCAAAAACTTATGATGATATGCTGACAGACAAAATCAAAATATACCATTATATCGGTGCAGACAAACCTTGGCTTAATCCTAGAAGACGTTATTATAACATTTTCTATACCTATGCCACTCTGTCGCCTTATTGGAAAAATTTCTTAAAACAAAACTAATTTATCTGAAAGAACTCTGATGCCTGATACTTCAATCCGCAAATCCTCAAAATTACTGCATAACAAACAGAATATCTGTCCCGTTGTTTTTCGGCCGGCCGGTCTGCTGGATTTATTCGGCACGGCTGTTACTATTCAATCTTTGAAAGAAAATGCTGCAGAACATACATTTTATGATATCTACATCCTTTTAACCAATGAATTAGACGCGGCGTTGCAGAAGCGCCTTGAAGATATGGCTGACAGCAATATAAAAATTACTCTGCTGCCAAATATGGAACAAAAATATCCGGATGTCAGTAATAGAAAACTTTATGTACTGGCCATACCTGAACTGCTCAGCACCTATAAACCCGTTTTATATCTGGCGCCGTCAACTTTGGTTCTGTCTGATATTTCCGAACTGTACACGCTTGATTTCGGCAATAAGACAATTGCTCTCTGTCCCGATACCAGATTTCTTAATACGGAAACAGAAACGGAAAACTATAATACCGATGTAATTTTGTTTAATACGGCTTATTGGAAAAAACATAAACAAACCAAAACCTGCTTTAAACGTTATAAAGAAGAAAGCCTGAATTATATTTTAAAAACTGTCTGCAAAGCCAAAACATTTCTATTGGACAGCCGATGGAATATCCAATGCCGGAACACTGTCGATGATATGGCTGTTTCTGCACTGATAGCGCAGGGAAATTGTAATATTCTGAACTATAGCGGCGGCAATCCCCAGCTCAGACCGGAAATTTATCTGGCCGGACTTTGGTGGGAATATGCCCGAAAGACACCTTTTTACGAACTGATTTTATATAAAAATATTCAAAACATTATTGCTTCCTCAAAACAAAACCAGCCTAAACAACCGGAAAAACAGAATGAGATACAACAACCTGAAAAAACTGCTGAAACACCTCTGCAGCCGGAACACCAAAATTTTTATCATCTTGTAACAACTTTGGAACAGGACGTTAATCAGCTGATTTTCAAAAAGAAAAAAGATGAACCTTCTCTTTATATGGAAAGAATTGCCAACGACGATGCGGCTTATTCCATGATAAAACAATATATCAAATTGAACTTTGCCTATTGGCTGACCGGTTTACGCCTGCCAAGCGAAAAGAAAGAAAATACGCGTGCAAAATTAAAGAAGCAGATAGACACGCTGCAAAATGAGCTTATGCAAAAATTAACAGCTTAAAAAAACGACCGGCCGCTGATGCAGCCGGTTTTTCTATCTTTGCCGAACCGCGCATAAAACCGTATCCGGTGGAGATACTTTGCATTTTTCCAAAATCTGACCGCTGTTTTTCCGCTCAATCCAAGCATTGATTTTACGTTGAACCGCATCAGGATTATCACTCATAACAGCCAGCCACAATCTGTCATATTTTTCATAATCCCGATTCAAAAAAGCATAGTCAATAACCTTTTGAGTAAGAGGAAGCAGACTTTTATCTTTATCATCTGTCTTTATTGCATCCCACAGAGGATTATGCGTCCTGCCCCAAAAATCTTCATGACGAAACTTATTCTTACTCGTCCAGTAATACATCTCTGCATAGCGGCCAAAACCTCTATCTTGCATAAGAGATAAATCATTTTCTCCAAAATCTTTACTCATTTCTTCCAAAATAAATTTGTCCGAACTACGATGAGCCACCACAGGCAGACGATACGAATTTTCCAGCCAAAAACAAATAATTATAAGACATCCAGTTAACGTAATAAGCACATCCGCTCTCTTTTGTAAAAGCAGACAGAATGGAATTTTGATACACCAATAAACCAGACTGCCGAAAACCAAAGAAATAACGGGATACCAATATAATACAAGTCTGTCCCTCACCGGATAAAACCCCCAATATGAAAACAACAGATGTCCACCCAGCATACCGATTGTAAAAACAAACAAGAACTTATTTTTGAATAAAAGCAAAGAAAAAATACCGGCATAAAACGCCCAGCAAAGCCATTTTTCCGGTGCAAACATACTTGTTAATAACTTTTTCAACAGATAATGTCCGTTTTGTCCGGTCAAAAAATATTTTTCCCACCAAGTATTCATAAAATCTTTATTCGGATGGTCGTACAAAAACAAAAAATAATAGCCGACTAAAAAGAGTAAACACAACGTATAGCGAACAACATACAAACGGACATCCGGTGCTGTCAGCATTTTTTTCCATGCAAAATTATATTTGCGCAGCAACTGCCATGTATCCCATAACCCCAGCGGCAGCAGAACAAAACAGATAATATGAGTTGTCAGCACACAATACAATACCGTCCCGCAAAAAAGATATAAAAATTTTTTACTGTCATCTTTGAAAGAATACACAAACAAAAGCAATACCGTGGCAAACAATTCACCGATATACTGTTTAACTTCCGAACTGTAATAAACAAAATACGGTGCAAAAAGCAAAAACATGGTCGAAAACAATGCCAGAGCCGGAATCTTTGTATACCTGTATAAGGTCGGATAATACAACCCCATAATACCGATACTGCAAAACAGCGGATACACACGCAACCAGACATCAGGAGAACCGGAAGTTATATCGGCGCAAATCAATAAGAACTTTTCTATAAATACCATCAAAACCGGCGCAACCTGATGACCTTCCAAAGGCTTCAATAAAAGCAGCCAGTCTCTAAAATAGCTGTTAGTCAATGATAACTCATCGCCCCATAGACCACCCCTGTATAAACTCTGGTAAAAAACAAAATATAGTGAAAGAACTACCGTACTCCCCAACAACCAGACCGGCAAATACTTTTTCAACCAGATATTAAGCATCTTTCAAATTCTCCTTACGTCCCTGAACGTGGCAAAAAACACAAAAATCTTTATAGTCAATACGTGTATTGGCAAAAGTATATGCGTCAACCGGCAAACGATACTTCCACAAAAGATACGAAAAACTGAGCTGGTCGCGCTTGGCATAATTCTGAATCCATGACCACCACTCCGTCATTATATTTTTAACCAGTTGCGAGGCATGCCGCCGGTAAATAACATTACATTCCGGCATGCCGTAGAAAAAAGGAAATCCCGTATTCATAATTTCTTCACACCCCTTCATAATCAGCTCCGGCTTATCCATCTTGGCTTCCAATGCCCACCTATACTCGTGGTATATTGAAAAATTACCGGCATGTTTCGGCAGTAATAAATCAAGGTTACGTTCTTTTATTTCATCATATAAATACGGCGTCAAAACATTGACATTACTGTCCATATAAATACTCTCCGTGTATTCCGGAAACAAAAGATGCGGATGAACTTTGTGCCATCTGTTGTTACGGGTATTATCAAGCTTGGTATATTTTAATTTCCGCAGTTGCCATATTCCCATAACTTTTTGTTTCAGCCATTTCTGATTGTCCGTAAAGCAGACATAATCCCACTCCGGATTGATGTAATAATGCCCTTTCATTTCCTCCAGATTGTCATAGTTTCCCGTAATACACATATAGACAACCTTACGGTTTTTCTTTTTATTTGCCCAATATTGCCGAATACTTTCGTCCGAGGCCAAATAGGTATTTTTTGGAAATCCTTTATATCTGAAACGCCCTGTCCGCAAGAAATAAACCAAAGGATTTTGTTCGGTTAAACCATATTGTCTGGCATAATTTGCCCCGTCGAAATATTTTGACGGATTAAATCCCTTTTTCCAGCCCTCTCCCAAATAATGGTCTATCGGCAAAATATCCATTGTATAATGCGGGAAATCAAATTGTGACAAATAAAAACGTTCGTCCCAAAGCGGAGAAGCCAATACCTCTGCTCTGTCCACCGCATATTCTGCCGCCATACTTTTTAACTTGGGAGAAAAACTCATATCCGGCTCATACTGTTCATTTAACTCTCTCAGCTTTTCGGCAAAACGCTCTTCCGACGGTACCCTGAACCGATATAAAATCTGTTCATATTCAGCCAGTTCTGCCAGACTCTGACCGGTCAGCCGGTAAAATACTTTTTCGGCCAATTCAGAACGTCCGGCCGTCAATTCATCCTTTTTATAAGCAGAAATAAATTCAGGATATATCGTTAATGCCGCGCTGTTTAACAATGCCGTCAACGGCAAAACAGTTTCGGTATCGGCAGAAACAAACGAATATTTCGGAAATAAATCAATCAGATACTCTCTCTTATAAAAGATTTGCGTATCCCGATAGAGAATATCCTCTATCAGATTGGCATATATGTCCTTAAAATGAAACTTTTGTTTGCCGTATTTAAGATAATATCCGGTAATATCTTCCCTGCTCACGGATTTATACACACCGCTGTCCATAACATTAAACAACATATCGGCCTTACTTTCCGAAGCAAATGACATAAGCGGCCACAAATTTTCAAAACAAATACTATGAACATTTTGAAACAGGATATAATCGCCTTTAGCTTCGTTTTGTACAATATCCGTTACACTCTTGCCGTAATAAATACGCACAAAATCAGAAACACAGGATAAATCATCTGCTTCTTCATCCGACTGTCTGTCACCGGAACAAATAATCAGTAATTCCGCATACATATTCTTCAACTGTATAAAATGCCGGAGATACTGTTTAACAGTTTCATCTATTGTTTCGCAGACAAAAACAACAGATACTTTAATTTGATGACTTCCGGTCAGAAAAACACCGTAATTATAACCGACCTCATCAGACATATCCGCCAGATTTTCCCTGACTGAAGGTAAAAACTCATTTTTAACCGTCTGAGCAAATTTTGTTCTTTCATCTGCCGGACAGAGTTTATACCTATGGGCTAATTCCGATAAAATATATTCTGCCGTTTTAACTTTATACATCGGTAAAAACTCATTGGTATAAGAATGTACATCCGTCCGCAACCGGAGCATATCGTTCAGATAATCCTCAGCATTGCCGCATACCGGAATTTCCGGATGAGCCTGCTGCACAATATCTTCAAAAATCAGAGAAATTTTTTCTGACCGGATAATATTATTTAATAAAGGACGTATATCCGGATATCTTCGGCTTTCATCAAACCACATACCGTTTTCCGTTATAAACGAACGCCGGAAAGCCACCGCATTCAGCATATCCGTTATGTTTAAAAGATGCTCGAATATCTCATCAACCGCTGCCGGAGAAACAAATTTTTTTAACCATTTGTCCACAGGTTCGGATAAAACATCTCCTTCTGCCGTAAGCCGCGTTTTACTGTGCAGCATAACATTTGTCTGCTCATGCTCCATCATCTTAAACATCAATTCAGTGGCAAACCGGTGAAACACCAAACGGGCGTTAATAAATTTGATATACTTTCCCTGAGCCGAAGACAAACCCAGATTTAAGGCCTGATTGATATTCTCGGCGTTTCCGGCCAACCTGACAAACGGATATTTTTCTGCTGTTTCGGCTATAATCTGCGCCGTTTCGTCTGTCGAGTTCAAATTTATGCAAAGAACTTCAACACCATCGGTTTTACCGGCGGATAGCGAATTAAGACAGTCTTTAATGAATGCCGCATCATTCTGAAACGGTAAAATAAATGAAAAATCATAACCGGAAATTTTCATATCACGCATCATTACACCTTTTTGCCGCTGTTAAATACAATATCCATTCATAGAATTCCGTCTTTCCGGCATATTGCCACCATTCCGGCGTTTGCGTCATTTCTTCGTCCGCTGCCGGACAATTTGCATTTTCGATAAGCCGGTAATTTTCTTCAGCACTGCCCGTAAAATAATTGCAAAATTCGGTTATGGCATCAAGACAAACGTCTTCATCAAAATTTTTGCGGCAGACAATATATTGTTCCGCTACAAAATTATCACGGAAAAGTTTTGGATTTATGACCATAACACCGCGCTTGGCTGTAACATTCCGACCGTTATCAGGTATGGATACAATACATTTACGCCGCACATCGACTTTATCCCAAACAGCCACATCCCTCAAAACCTGAACAAAAGGTTCAATCCAGATAATTTTTTTGCAGTTTTCCAAAATTTTCGGTGCCAGTATTTTGATATACGGCAAAGCCTCTTCTTGTCCCGAAGCAGCCCTTATATCTTCCAGCGGTTTCATAACATTGCAACAGCTGATTCGGACGTTGGCACGTGATAATGCAGACAACCGCCTGATTGAATTATAGGTCAAATCTTGATGTAAAACATAAATGTCGTAAAAATATTCATCTGAAATACGGTCAAGTATGGAACATAAGGTCACACCTGCATAGGGAACCAATTCTTCCGAGCTTGGCAAAGCAACGTATACCTTCTTCTTTTGATTTTTCGGGGCAGTTCCAATCACAGGAGCATAAAACAAATGAGACAGTTCATCATAAACGACCGCTTCTTTATAATATGATTTTGGACGGCTCAAAAAATCATACTTTACATTTACCGTATCTTTCAAATAGTCGGTAATTTCCGTAAATTCCGGCTCGGTATAAAAATTACGCAGCAAAACATAAATATGATTTGCATAACCGTTCAAAAATGCCTGTTCGTATTTTTCTATCAGATGATATTTTGATAAATACCTGTAAAATTTGTCAAACGCCGCAAAATAATCTCTCCAGACACCGGCTTTCATCTCATTATTGTCTTTAAAAAGACAAACTTTGTGTAAATATTTTACCGAAGGCGCCGTCACATAAGCTTTCAATATCATCACAGCTTCCGAAAAAGCACTGCTGTCAGCCGGAAACAGATGATTTTGCAGTATAAAATCTTTCTTATATAAATGGATGCAATTTTCTAACGTATTGTAACCGAGCAGAATCTCTCTTTTACCTTCAGCACCAAAAAACCAGTCTTTCCGCAGTCCCTGACCAAACGGATTTTTTATTGCCTTATTGACATCATAATTGCAGATAAGAACATCAATATTGCGAACGGCTGCAACATGGTGTATATATTCCAACGCCCGTCCGAAACTGAATTTCATATCCGGAGAAGCAAAATATATGTACTCGCCATGAATAAAACGGATATATTTTCTGAATGGCTTATTTTCCCGCAACAGAGAAATAACAGAAATTCTTTTATCCTCAACCGATAAAATCTTCAATTTATTCTCTGTTTTTTCATCTTGAATTTTAGAAAAAATAAGTATTTCAATTTCTTCTAAAGATTGTTCCCGCAGCGTTTTTATAAAGGAAAATTCTTTATACGAAAATTTATCCAAAACCAGAATAACAGAAACTTTTGCCGTCATCTCAAAATCCAAAAAAATATACAGTATTTTCAGATTAAAAGAAAAATAGCATTTGTCAATAAAAACTTACACCGCTGCTGCCGGAATTCAGGTATTCTGCCCTAAACAACACTGCAGCCGGCGGCATAAGACATACTTACATATTTTTGAGAGCCAGAGCCTCTAATTCTTTTAATTTATCCCGATACACCATAGCTTGCTCAAATTCCAGATTCTGTGCGGCTTCTTTCATGAGTTTGGTATATTCTTTGGTCAGCTTTTCAATATTTTTTATCTTATCAATATCTTTTGTTTCGTCTTTAACAAAATCCGTTTCCGTCATTTCTTTCAGAGTAGAAGAAATACTCTTTTTAATGGTTTGCGGCGTAATACCGTGTGCAATATTGTATTCGGTTTGTTTTTTGCGGCGACGTTCGGTTTCTTCTAAAGCAACTTTAATTGAGTCAGTCAGTTTGTCGGCATACAGAATTACCCGACCTTCGGCATTACGCGCGGCACGGCCGATTGTTTGTATCAAAGAACGAGTTGAGCGTAAAAAACCTTCTTTGTCCGCGTCCAAGATAGCAACCAGCGAACATTCCGGAATATCAAGTCCTTCCCGCAAAAGGTTAATGCCGACAAGCACGTCAAACACGCCTAAACGTAAATCCCTGATAATTTCTATACGTTCCAGCGTATCAATATCCGAGTGCATATAGCGGACTTTGACACCGTTATCTTTAAGATATTCCGTCAAATCTTCGGCCATCTTTTTCGTCAGGGTTGTCACCAGAACACGTTCGCCTTTAGCCGCCGTTTTCCGGCATTCTTCCATCAAATCATCAATCTGATTTTCCACCGGCCGCACCAGACAAAGCGGATCCGTCAGTCCGGTCGGGCGAATGACCTGCTCCGAAAAAACGCCCTTGCTTTGCGCCATTTCCCATTCTCCGGGCGTTGCCGAAACAAAAATAGTCTGCGGCCGCATCTTATCCCATTCTTCAAATTTCAGCGGCCGATTATCCAAACATGACGGCAGCCGGAAACCATAATCTGACAACGTCATCTTCCGGTTGCGGTCACCGCGGTACATTGCTCCGATTTGCGGAACGGCAATATGGCTTTCATCAATAAAAAGCAAAGCATTCTTTGGAAAATATTCAAACAATGTCGGCGGCGGCTCACCTGTTTTACGACCGGTCAGGTAGCGCGAATAATTTTCAATTCCCTTACAGTGCCCCGTGGTATCCATCATTTCCAAATCAAAACGGGTACGTTGTTCCAGACGCTGCGCCTCCAGAAGTTTTCCTTCCTCGCCAAACTGTTTCAGCCGAACCGCCAAATCCTCTTTAATATGCGTCATTGCCTGAGATAACGCCGGCCGCGGCGTCACATAGTGATTGGCCGGATAAACGGTAATCTCGTCAAGCTGACGTGTCTTTTTGCCGGTCAGCACGTCAAATTCATAAATTTCTTCGATTTCATCACCAAAAAACGACACCCGCCAAGCCCTGTCTTCATAGTGTGCCGGAAAAATATCCAGTGTATCTCCCTGCACCCGAAACGTACTGCGTACAAAATTAACACTGCAACGCTCATACAGAAGTTCCGTCAAATGCCGGTTAATATCATGAATATCTATCTCATCCCCGACTTTCAGCTGAAACACCATGGAAGAATAGGATTCCATACTTCCCAGACCGTAAATACACGAAACCGACGCCACGATAATAACATCACGTTCTTCCAAAACATTACGCGTTGCCCCGTGCCGCATCCGGTCTATCTGCTCGTTAATGGCTGAATCTTTTTCAATGTAGGTATCTGTTTTCGGAATATAAGCTTCCGGCTGATAATAGTCATAATAAGATACAAAATACTCCACCCGGTTATGCGGAAAAAATTCCTTCATTTCCGCATACAACTGTGCCGCCAAAATTTTATTAGGTTCCATAATCAGAGCCGGCCGCTGACATTGTTCGATAATCTTTGCCATGGTAAAAGTTTTGCCGGAACCGGTAACCCCGAGCAGCACCTGATTTTTTTCACCGCGTTCCACGCCTTCGCATAATTCGCGGATAGCCTGCGGCTGATCTCCCGAAGGTTCAAACGGACTTTCTATTTTAAATTTTATATCTTTCATAATTCTTCTGTAAATTATGCTTAATATTTATACTGATGTATACTTCTTATATAATCTGCAATTTTTTCACGATTCGATAAAACGGAATCATCCAGTTTCGCCGGCGGAACCTGATTGTTTTTTTGGGCAATCAGAATTTCATGCCGATTTAAAGACACTGCCAGACGCCGCAGCTCCGCATCTGAATAATGCGTCATCATATATAACAATTCTCGTTCAAACGAACGTTCCGATTTTGCAATATCCGTTGGTGAAACGACATTGATATTGCCGACAGATATTTTCTCGGGAGCCTCTGCAACACCGCGGGTGATTTCTATGGCTCCGGCACTTTGCAGCAAGGCAGCCAACACCAGAAAAGACCATATATATTTCATAATTTTCTCCTGCTATTTTAAACTTTTTAACGTTTTTTCTATATCAGCCATACCTTTAAGCTGATTTACGGAATCTTTTGCATTTTTTATTAAATCATCATATTCCGGCAAAAAATCTTTTCCGAAATCAGACGATGAATTTTGAGCCGGTTTTTTCTTTGTATCTTCATCGGAAAAGAAATCGCCGACCTGAGACCAAAAATCATCATCTTTTGATGAAGATGCCGCTCTGGCCTTTGCTTCCTGACGGAGCCGTTCCTGTTCGGCTCGCAGGCGGGCAATATTTTCTTTTCTGATACGGGCATTATTCTGCCGCACCTGTTCTGCCCGATGAGCAGCCCATCTTTCCATTTCCGACACCTGTGCCGAACCGGTTCTGTTTGAGCTTTTACCATCGGAATGACTTATCCGTACGGTTTGATTTTGTCCGCTCCACGGATTGACGGGCAAATCTTGTGTCTGAGCCTGAGTCGCGCACACACAGCCCGCCATAAATATTCCCGTCCATACAGCTGTTTTCATCTTACATTCCTTTTTATGAAAGTATAACATAAAAAATATTTAAAGTCAGCATAATCTATTTTTTTTTACTCTTTTTTTCTGATTTTT
>JAUNIW010000030.1 GCA_030523245.1 Pseudomonadota bacterium | reverse complement strand
AAAGGGCTTCGCCCGCATATGAAGAACCACGCGTTTTACGCGTGGGTCTCTTTTTTTTATACAATAAAAGATGTTTTTTCAATTGCTTATTTTTTAAAACCCTGCGCAATAACATACATTTCCACCGAATCCTGCCGACTGGCATCCGGTTTATAATGCGTAACTTTCGCGAAATTCTTTTTCATATCCGATAAAAGTTCCCCCTCGGTACCGCCTTGAAATACTTTGGCAATGAAAATTCCGCCTTCAGCCAAAACCTCTTTGGCAAACGTATAAGCCAATTCGACAAGCGCAATTGTCCGCAAATGATCTGTCTGCTGATGCCCCGTTGTATTAGCGGCCATATCACTCATAACCACATCAGCCGAACCATGAAGTAATTCTTTTAACTTTTCGGCAGCACTCGGTTCGGTAAAATCCTGCTGCAGCAAAATTGCTCCTTCTATCGGCTCGGCCGGCAGTAAGTCCATTCCCACAATTTGTCCGCTGCCTTTGTTCCGCTGAGCTGCAACCTGTGTCCAGCCCCCCGGTGCACATCCCAAATCGACAATAATTTTACCCTTGCCCAAAAAATGATATTTTTCATCAAGCTGAATCAATTTAAATGCCGCACGCGAACGATATCCCAATCGTTTGGATTCACTGACATACGGATCATTCAACTGGCGTTGCAGCCAGCGGTTGGACGAAGGCTTGTTATATTTTGCCGTTTTTACTCTGACCGTCAGATGATTGCGGCCGCGGACAATTTTTGCCGATGCTGTTAATTTTGCCATGTTTTTTCCAACTCCCTGATTATTGCTTCCTGCGCACCGCTGAGTGAAGCTGTCAGTTCTTTAATCTGCAGCACTTTATATATTGTACGGAAAATAATGCAGGCTGCTATAAAAATCGGCGCCCTGTTTTCACCGATATACGGACTTTGTTCCAGTTGTATCAGATTCATTTTAAAAATACTGTCTATTTGCTTGTCGATTTCCTCCGTTGAAGCAGACAAACCATTAGCTGCTGTTTTATCATAATTGCCGGTCTTTTTTATCATGCTCATCAAACGCAAAGAGGTACTGGAAGTTGCCACACAAAAACATTGTGGCAAATATCTTAAAAATTCGGAATTTAGCAAAAAATCTTCCGCATATTTTTTTATCTCGGCTTCTAAAACGGCAGCTTTGTTCTCATCATATTCTGTCAAATCAAACGCTTCGGCTGCCGTCCGCGCTCCCCATGGAACTGACAACGTATAAATTTCTTTCGGCGTTTCGCCGTTTTCGGCTAAAATAATTTCCGTTGAGCCGCCGCCCAAATCATAAAGCAACACATATTTAGCCTGTCGGGGTACATTATACATCGCTCCCTGTAAATTAAGCAAAGCTTCTTCCTGCGCCGAAATAACTTCAAGCTTTATGCCGCTCATCTCTTCTGCCATCTGAATAAAAACGGCACTGTTTTGTGCTTTACGGCACGAAGCTGTCGTCACGGCCCGATAATGTGCAACATTATAGCTGCGCATCAGTGCCGAAAAATGCACCAGACAATCCAAACCGCGCTTAATCGCTGCCGCCGTAAAATTATTATTTTCCTGCAGCCCTTCACCCAACTTTACCGTTACGGCTTCACGATGCAGTTCTTTGCCGTTTTTATCCGCAATCAGAATGCGGCATGAATTTGTTCCCAAATCAATCGCCGCCAGATTTTCTTTGCCCATTATAACGCCCTTTCCTGAACAGTTTATGACGCTTGCCGCCTTTATGAAAATAATTATTTTTCTGATGATGCATCATATCCAGCAAAATTCCCTCGCGGATACCTCTGTCGGCAATCGTAATTTCCGATATCGGCCAAAAAGAACACAAAGCTTCAATAATCGTGCAGCCGGCCATCGTTAAATCAGCCTTTAATTTACCGATGCAGGAATGACGGCACCTCCCGTCATACCCCATGTTTTTAATCCGGCGGATAACCTTGTCAATATCCGAACCGGATAAAGCAATACCGTCAACGGCAGCCCGATTATAACGCGGCAGATTCAAATGCACCGCCCCCAGCACCGTAACCGTTCCGGAGGTACCGATAATTTGTATTTCCTGATTGCGTATGGCTTCGCTGATTTGGTACTTGTCCTCGAATTCCTGTAAAATTTTCTGCGTACGCTCCACAATCGTATCATAAGCCAGCGTCGTCATATCCTTGCCGGGAAAAGCCTCGGAAATTGTAACCACACCGTAGGGCAGAGATACAAAACCTTCAATAAAAGTTTTTCCGGTTTCGGTAACCCTTGCCAAAGAGATTTCCGTTGAACCGCCGCCGATATCAAAAACCAAAGCTCTCTTAATCATACGGTTCAGCAAAGGCATACAGCCAACCACCGCCAGACGGGCTTCTTCTTTGGAAGAAATAACTTCCATATTTAATCCGGTAGACTGCTTAACGGCGGCTTCAAACTCCTTGCAATTCAAGGCTCTGCGACAGGCCGCCGTCGCTACGAAACGCATCCGCACAATCGGCTGATATTCATCAATAATGGCGCTGCAGACTTTAAGCGCGGCTATGGTGCGGCGGATGGCCAGTTTTGAAAGCATATTGCCATTGATAATCCCCTCACCCAGACGTGTGATACGGGAAAATGTTTCTACCACGTGAAATGAACTCGGTGTCGGCTGGGCAATAACCAAACGGCAGGAATTGGTTCCCAAATCAATTGCCGCATAGCATCCGCTCTTTGTTGCAGAATTGTGGGTATCCGTATCCTTTTGACTCTTAGTCTCTTTATAATTTGGTTTCCGCCTGCTGTTCAACTCTATTTCGTCCCATACATTTCCTGACGCAGCCGGCAGCGCAGCTCATCGATACATACCAAACCGTTTTTGCCGTCTTTAAAGTACCAATATTCCCAACCGTTGCAGGCCGCAGCTTTTTGTTCTGCTGCACCGACCTGATGAATAGAACCTTCTGCTGCCTTGCTTTTGATTGAACCGTCCGAACGAATTGTGGCACAATGTTTGCCGCTGGCATCGGTCAGAATATCTCCCGGCGCCAACATACCATGTTCGATAACGGCACCGAACGGCACACGCTGTAATTTCTTTTTCACCGTATAATCCAAAGCATCACCGCTCAACGGTTCCACAGCCTGCAAACGGGCTCTTGCCCCTTCAACATAAGCTGCATCCCGCTCAATTCCGATAAAATTGCGCCCCATCTTTTTTGCCATGGCTCCGGTTGTTCCCGTCCCGAAAAACGGATCTAAAATCACATCATCCGGTTTGGTCGATGCTAAAATAACCCGATATAATAAAGCTTCAGGTTTTTGGGTCGGATGCAGTTTTTCACCCCGCTCGTTTTTCAGGCGTTCCTTTCCGGTACAAATAGGAATTTCCCAAATACTACGCATTTGTGTTTCATCATTCAAAGCTTTCATGGCTTCGTAGTTAAAAGTATACTTTGCCTTGGGATTTTTAACAGCCCAAATCAAAGTTTCATGCGCATTGGTAAAACGTGTTCCTTTGAAATTAGGCATCGGGTTGGTTTTATTCCATATAACATCATTTAAAATCCAGAAACCCAGATTTTGTAAAATATAGCCTACGCGGAAAATATTATGATACGAACCGATAATCCAGATACTGCCGTCATCTTTCAACACACGGCGTGCTGCGCTGAGCCAGCGTTTTGTATATTCGTCATAAGCCGCCAGACTTTCAAAACTGTCCCAATCTTCGTCAACACCGTTAACGATTGTATTATCCGGACGCAGCAGAGCATCTCCCAGCTGCATATTATACGGAGGATCGGCAAAAATCACATCAACCGAATTCTCTTCCATTTGGTTCATTATTTCAATACAATCTGCATTGATGACGGTGTTTAAAACTGTTTTTATATCCATTATTTTTCTCACTTATAGTCGTGTTAAAATCTATTATTATCCGATAAAGTTATAATTTTATTAATAAGAAAAATAAAAAATACGCACTCAGGCTTTTTTTGTACCTGTCCGGCACAAAATACCCGAGCATCACTCAAATAATTTTTTTAAAATAGTTTCTTTACCCTCGACCAGTTTCAATTCGCTCAATTCGTTCTGGCCGGAAAGGCTGCGTTGTCTTTGGATTTCAAGCATTTGCTTTGCCACCGGCTCCGGCCGGTTTTTCAGCATGGTAATCAAAGATTCGGCATTACGCCGTACACTTAATGTATAAAGTAACGCGGCTATACGCTGCTGCACATAAAAGAAACGATCGGCATCCCAACGATGATAAACAAACCAGACTTTGCTTTTCCAGTCCAAAAATTTGGAAGGACGGTTAATTTTATATGAAACAATCAAATCATCAGCAAAACCGAGTTCTTTATATTGCGGCCATATTTTGATAAAATCTTCAAGTTCTTCTGCCGTAACAGCCACTGTATAGGATTGCTGTTTTGTCAGTATTTCCGCACGAGAACGATCCCAAATCAGCTCCGTCACATGGCATTGCAATACCAACAAAAACAGACAAACACATAAAGTCAGAATCATTACTCGTTTAGAATTAGGAATTACCACTGTAGTTTCTCCATGCAATAGTCAACACTCAGACCATAACCGGTCGACAATTCGTCAACCTGCTTTGCCAAATCGCCGCGCAGCTGATGTACACCGTTCGTCAGCAACAGATTTTTACCGCCGAAATTACTGCCCATACGCATATCCGTTGCCATATTGTCACCGATAAACAAGCAGCGTGATACATCAAAATCACCCAGTCCTTCTGTCAGATAGGCTGCAATACGGGCATCCGGTTTACCAAACGGAATAATCTTTCCGCCCATCATGGCATACTGTTCCGCCAAAGCACCGACACTGCTCCGGACACCTTTATCCGTCACAAGCCCCGTATCATTACCCACACATAAAAAAGGCAGATGTAAATTTAAGGCCTGCTCCAGCACCGGAGCCTCTTTAACCGTATCAATGCCGTTCTCTGTTGTCTCGGCCAAAACAAAATCGGCCAAAACCACGCTGTCGACTTTTTCAAACGGAAGCCGGCCGATAACACCATGTTCATTGGCCGCCACCGAAAAATACATGGAACCGATATTTTTTTGTTTCTTTAAATAAAAATGAGCTATTTCGCCGGCAGTAATAATTGCGTAAAAAATATTCATCGGTACGCCGCCGTGTTTCAAAAAGAAAAACAAATCCTGCACCCGCATACCCGTATTTGAAGCCAAAGCAATTTTCTTGCCGCTCTGATATAACTTAACTAAAGCATCCACACTTTCCGAAAAAATTCTTCGACCATCCGTTATCACGCCGTTAACGCCGCAGATGACAATATCAAATTCATCGCGGATACGGGAGATATGTTTGACAGGTTTATTCATCTTTCCCTAACTGTTCGGTTTTATCACTCAGGGAATCAGTTTATCCTGAATTAGTAAATTTTTAGATAAGATTTTAATTTAGCAAAAAGTTATTTACAGCCGTTGTAATCTGCTGATAAAAAAATTCCTTATCATACAACCATTGCTGCGGATTATCTATTTTATAATAACCGCGTCCCATACCGTCATTAACCCGCACCAGTACAACCGAAAGAGGCTGGTTCAACATATATGCCGTTGTAAAAACAAATTCGCCCTGCTCCTGATAATTTATTTCAAAATAGCTCAGTTCCTGACTGTAATTCTGTTGATATATGTTAAATAAAAGTCCCATTGCTTCACCACAGCGGGGACAAGAATCATTATTATAAAAAACATAGATAATCGACTTATTCCAATTATCCTCATTTTCTTCGACATATTGCCGAATATACGGCGTTGAACCGGAAATATCAATAAATTGCGCCTGCGCGCCGGCTGCACCGACCAGACAAAGCAAACCTACAGCCAACACCGATTTTATCATATTTTTCCTCCTGCAAATTCAGAAGGAAGAACAAGCCTCTGCCAGCCACTTCTTTTCCTCATCATTTACACACGCGGCCAAACATCCGTACACTTTCTGGTGATAGTTGTTTAGCCAGGCTCGTTCTTCCCTGTTAAGGAGATATACATCAATCAGGCTTTTATCAATAGGTACTAAAGTTAGGGGTACAAACTCTAAAAAGTTTTCATCATCCGGCGTTTCACGGGTGTAATATAAGTTTTCAATTCTGATACCATAGGCATTTTCTTTATAATACCCCGGTTCAACAGAAGTCACGATATTCGAAAACTGCAGCGGCAACCGGCTCGGCGCATTCGGAGAAATGCGGTAAGGTCCCTCATGAACATTACCAAAACAAGCTACCCCGTGTCCCGTACCATGCTTAAAATCTTTACCTTCCTGCCAAAGCGGCGCCCGAGCCAGAGCATCAAGCTGACTACCGGACGTTTTTTTCGGAAACTTTGCACTTGCCAGAGCTATATGGCCTTTCAATACCAAAGTAAAATCATGCACCATTGCCGCTGTCGGTTTACCTAAAGCCACTGTGCGCGTTACATCGGTTGTTCCGTCCAGATACTGCCCGCCGCTGTCCAGTAAAAGCAGATTATTTTGTTCCAGACGGCGGTTGTTTTTTAGTGTCGGCTGATAATGTACGACTGCCGCATTCTCGGCTGCACCGGATATTGTGGCAAAGCTCTCGGAAAAAAACAAAGACTGTTCCTGCCGGAATTCATGCAGTTTGGAAACAATATCCGTTTCCGTTTTTCCCTGACTGTTTTTCTGCAGCCAGCACAATAACTTTACCAATGCTGCTCCGTCCCTTTTATGGCAGTTTATCATACCGTCAAGTTCCGTCTTATTTTTCCGAGCCTTGGCATAAAGGCAATAATCGGCACAGGTTTCGCCTTTTTTTATTAACGCTTTTAAATGCGCCGGTATAGATTCGGCATCATACAGAATTTTTCCGTTTTGTCCGGCCAGCCACTGTTCAAATTCGGCAAACGACATAACCGGCAATGCTGTTTTCAGATTATCACCAATCAGATTGTATGAACCGTCGGCACCCACCAAAGCGTAAGCCCGTACCACCGGAGAATAAGGCAAATCTCGGGCATAAATATTCAATAACCAGGACACGCTGTCTGCCGCCGTTATCAAACAAAAATCAGCTTGTTTTAATTGTAGCTGCCGTATCTGTTCGGATAATTTTTCATCACGGGTTTTGCCGGCATAAACTTCGGAACGTTCTTTCACTTCTATTTTATCCTGCTTATCCAGATTAAGCAGCCGACATTCTTCAACAAACTCAATTTGAGGATAATCTGTTTTACATTTTCTGATTTCACAATCAGATACACACCAGCCGTCATAAATCAGCTTTTTAATTTTTTTCTTTTGCAAAAAATCACATATTCCGTTCAGGCCCGGCACCAGATTGACAACTTTGGTTTTCTCTAAATCAACTTCTTGTCTGGCCTGTAGTTCATAGCGTCCGTCCACAAACAGAAACACCTCGTTTTGAGTAATGACAACAGCACCGTCCGAACCGGTAAAACCGCACAAATATTTCAGTTTGTGCTCCTGCGGAAGAATATCCTGCCCGATAAAACGATTACCATAGCCGATAAAGACGGCACAATCATTTTCTATCCGCCTTTCTCTGAGACAAGAAATAAAATCCTTCTCCGTTTTTTTATCAGTCATTGTCTTTCTCCAGCAAAGCCGCCCGCCAATTATCTTTTTCATAAAGTCTTTTTAATTTTAACCCGTATTTTTCGTGTTCGCCAACAACCCAGTCCGTCTGATTGTCAATAAAGCCGGAAATAACGGCATATCCGCCTTTTTTCAAGTTTTTTGCCATATCCCCGGCCATGGCAATAAGCGGACGGGCCAAAATATTCGCCAATATAACATCATATGGCGCATTTTGTTGCACCACCGCCGACTGGTAACCATCACTCAACGCGGCCGTAATTTGTTTTTCAACACCGTTGTCTGCCGCATTCTGACGGGCAACCCGCACAGCTTCGTCATCAATATCCACCGCCACAATCCGAGAGGCAGGCCAGAGTTTTGCCGCGGCCAAAGCCAATATACCCGACCCCGTTCCGACATCTAATACCCGCACAGGCTTTTCCGGAGATATACTGTCAATATCCATCAAAGCATCCAGACAACCGCGTGTTGTTTGATGTTCCGAACCGAAAGCCGTTGCCGCATAAACATGTAAACCGATTTTATTTTCCGGTACAGGTGTCCGGTCATGAATACTGCTGATAAAAAAGCAGCCTTCGGACAAAGGCGTAAATGTCATCACATTTTCGGTCAGCCAGTCGGCACTGCTCAGAATCTCCCATTGATACGGCGGAAGCGGCATACCTCTCGCCGCAGCTGCTGCCGGCAAATCATCTTCTCCGGCCTCTTGCCGCAGATAACCGACAAGCTGTTCTTTGCCGTCATCAATATAATCAATTGCCGTTACTTCAAAAAATTCTTCGGCAAATTCCTGCAGGCTTTCAGAAATCTCATCAGCCGGCTCAAATTTTGCAATTTTGCAGCTTCCTGAATTATTGCTCATTTTTTTATCTTTCGTTATTACTTTTTTTACTAACTTGGTTATAAACTGAAATAAATATAGTAAACAAACCTTAAAAAGAGCTTACCATGAAAAAAATATTTATCACGCTTTCTTCAATGTTGTTAGCCGGCTGCAGCCTTTTTGAAGCTGACAATGATAACTATTGGCTGAACAATGTCCGCCCTTACAAAACCTTGTCTGTCAATTACTATAATCCGGATGACGCAGCCGCTCAGGAACAAATGACCGACAGCAAAACATTAAACACCCGTACCTACAAGCACAATGTTGTTGTTTCGGCAAACTTGGGACAGCGTATGGTTGACGCGCAAACTTATACCGTAGAAAATTTTGCCAAACCGCAATTGGTAGCAACAGCTGACGGCTTTATCTCCAGCGGAGGTCTGACCGTAAATATTCATGAAGGTCAGGGTTTTGAAGCACTGGGTGAAGTTAAGATGAATGGCAAATACTATCTTATCGTGCCGGCCAACAATGAAGGTGACTTACTACTGGTAGATGAACGGGGAAAATTTTTACCGATGCTTTGCCAGATTTATCATAATGAATTACTTCTCCCGCGGGAAAAGGCTTATATGAAACCGGCTGATTTAAGTTTGGAACAACGCAAAGCAACACGTGAAAATGTCGGCAAACCCAAATTACAGTTTGAAATAAAATACGATGGTCTGGAAAACGGCTATATGGCTTTTGTCTATACGGATTACAGCAACGCCTCTTCCAGCGAAGGTTATTTCCAACGCTTTGTCTTCCCTCAAGAACAAGATTTAGTTGAAATTAACGGCGTCAAATTTAAAGTTATGGATGTATATCCGGAACGTATCGAATATATGTTGCTTGACTAAAAAAGCCGACAAACCGCGATATCTTTTAATGAACTGTTTTCCATACTGAAACAGTTCATTAAAATTATTGACAAAATAGATTGAAGATGTAAACTGAAGCTCTAAATAAATTTTTATGTTCAACTAATTTTTTTGATATGAAACATTATATTATTTTTGTTTTTCTTATGCTTTTCGGCATAGGAAATTTTGTTTCTGCGGCTGTTGCCGAAAATGACGTTTCGGCCGGTAAAACATCTCCTGCCGAACAGTCTGTTATCCTAATAACAGAGGAAAAATATGACCGTGTACAGAGTTTTGTGATAACAAACTTTGACTACGACGCTTCTTCCCGCAGGCTGATTTACTTTATTGAAGATGACAAATACACGGCTCAAAACACCGTAATGATTACAACTAAAGAAAACCGGCATGTATTTATGGCCAATGACCGTGACGTTAAAAACACGCCGGACAAAGCCATTGTTCTGATAATGAATGATCACGGTAATAATGCAGGCAGCCTGATTGTATCCCGATTTTCCTATAATGATTCGACCCGTGTCTTATCTTATACGACATACAATAAAAGCTGTACGGCCCAAAACGTTGAAGCACTTCCCAACCGCGGAGATAAACGCGTATTTATGATAGATTCACGCTATCTCAAACAAAAAAACATCGTAAGAAATACGGCCGGGCGTCAGAATTCTTTTACTGAAAACTATATGAATCTCGCTTATATTTTTTTTGCTGTTCTGATTATCGCCGTTTTATATAGTATGATGTGCGCACGTGATAATTAAAAATGAAAAATCCCCTTTATGTAATTCAGACGGTTCATAAGGGGGATTTTTAATATACACAGACAGTCTATTTACGGCGGCTGGCCGATAACGGCGCGGCTGTCTGAGAATTTTTATTAAACTTGAACAAGCTTTCACTCAGTTTTTTATCCTGCTCCGCATCAAACAAAGAAATTGTTACTTCAATATTCTGCTGGTCGATAACTTTCCATTGTTTCAGCCGGAACGGTGCATTGTCAAAAATCAGGGTAATCGGTTTAACCCCAGGAGAATCCGGCATTTCAACCGTGACAGAAGTCTGACCGCCGTCTTTATAATAATCCGTCACTTTTAAATTTTTCCCGTCAAATTTGATTTTATTACTCAAAATTACGGTTGCCGGAATATCTTTATAGTCAATATTCGTTATCTGGTCCAATTCCTGATCATTATAAATAATGTATTCTCCGTTTCCGACAATTAAAATCTGGTCCGGCGCCGTATATTCCATACGGATTTTACTCGGTTTTTCGATATAAATTTTTCCTTCCGCCGAACCACCGTTGCTGGACATCTGAACAAAATTTGCTTCCAGCGTATTGATATTATTCAAATAATTTTCAATCTTATTTAAATCGGCATTTTCGGCATGTGCAAAGTCCATCATCAAAAACAGGGCCGAAAAGATTAAAATACTTTTTTTCATTATTGCTTCCTTTGCTAAAGTGATAATTTTACCATTTTTCCCAATGAACTTTTTCCGGATGATAGCGATTTTCCGGTTGTTTCGGTGTTTCGACCGGAACCCCCATCGGGATAATGGCAATCGGCCGCATTTGTGCCGGAATATTAAGAGCCTTTTGCAGATTTTCAATAATTAAAGGCATCGGAGCCGCGCCGCAGAAACAAGCACCATACCCCAAAGCATGAGCAGCCAGCAAAACCCCGTAAGCGGCAATAGAACCGTCTACATCGGCATAAGACCAATGTTCGTTTTCTTTTTCCCGATGAAAGGATTCTTCCGTATTGCTGCAGACAATAACGGCGCATGAAGCATTTTTGGCAAAAGAAGTCCATGGCTGAATACTCCGTAAAGAAGCCAGCTTCTGCTGGTCTTCAATGACTAAAAATTCCCACGGCTGTTTGTTGTGTGCTGACGGCCCGTATGACGCTGCTTCCAAAATTTTTTCAATATCTTCCTGCGGAATTTTTTTTGTATTGTCATACTGACGTATAGAACGACGGGTTTTCAAACCTTCTACCAATTCCATCTTTTTCTCCTTAATTAACGGTACGACGCAAACTGTCAATATGCGGTAAAACATAATGTTCAATCAAAAATCTGATTGATTTTACCGCCATTTTATCACACTGAACAATTGCATCAAAAACATTTTTATTATCTTTTTCGGGATGAACTTTTCCGGCCAGAGATTTATAAACACCGGCCAGTTGCGACAGCGAATCAATTACTTCGGCAATATACGCCGGAATTTTGACATCTTCCCGACCGCCCCAAAAACCTTCGACAAAACCAAGCTCTATCTCGGCAAAACGGGCTGTACATACTGCCGCCAGATCTGCCGTCGGTTCTATCCGCGTCAAAACAATGCCGTTTGCCGCAACCAAAGCAAACATTTCATCCCATAATCCCATGAAAAACTTAAAAAACAATTCAGCTTCTTTTTTAGTTTCAAGCCGCGGTGCCTGATTATTTTCCCACAGCGAAGCAATCACGTCTGTCGGACGTAATTCGCTGTTCGGACTGCAGACGGCACCGGCAAAACGCAGTTTAACCACCTCTAAAGGTGTCTGACAATTATAGTGTTCCAAAAATTTTTTGAATTTATCATCACCAATATATTTATTTTCGCTTTCCATTTTAATATTCTTCGTATATGATACCATTCACTGAGAATATAATTTAATGGAGTTTTTTAAATTGTCCAGTCTAAAATTAGCAATAAGCACTTTATTTATACTGAGTATCTGCGGCTGCGGCCTGCTTAATCCGTATATTGACCGAAGACGCAACCCCGGTGTTCAGGACATAACACAATTATACAGCGGGCCGTCCCGACCTGAGGCGCCGGTTGTCTGTTATAACGGCTGGTGGAGTTCTGATGAAGAATTACAGGAACTTGCCACAGCCGAATGTATTAAACAGCAAACCGGTAATTATGCCGAATTTCAAAAAAAGACACACTTGGACGGCAAATTGCTGCTGCCAAGTCATGCTTATTATAAATGCGTAAACCAAAAAGGAATTGAAAATGAATCTTCTGCCGGAAAATAAATTAAATACCGTTTTAACAAAAATCTTCGAAAAACTGAATCTGGATACCCGTTTTGCCGTTGTTAAAGTTTCTGATCGGGCCGATTTAAGTGATTTTCAATGTAACGGCGCTCTGGCGCTGGCCAAAATTGCCCGCAAAAATCCAAGGGAAATTGCTCAGTCCATTGCCGCTGAATTAGAAAATTGTCCGCAAATTGAAACCGTTTCGGTTGACGGCCCCGGCTTTATCAACATCAAACTGACCAACGCATTTATTGCGGAAACACTGGATAAAATGGCTGTCGACCCGCGTCTGGGTTGCGGAACGGTTGATAATCCGCATAAGGTTATCCTCGACTTTGGCGGTCCGAATGTTGCCAAAGAAATGCACGTCGGCCATCTGCGTTCCGGCGTTATCGGCGAAAGTATCCGGAGAATTGAACATTTTGCCGGAAATGAAGTCACTGCCGATGTCCATCTGGGCGACTGGGGAACGCCGATGGGAATGATTCTGGCTGAAATTATTGCTCAGGACGGCAACCTCGAAAAAGTCGAAAATTATAATATTGAAGAAATTACCGTTTTTTACAAAAAGGCCAATATCCGCTGCAAAGAAGACGAGAGAGCCAAAGAAACAGCCCGCAAAATAACAGCGGCACTGCAAGACGGTAATCCGGAATACCGCAAGGCATGGCAACACCTGCGCCAAGAGTCTGTTAATGCCATAAAAAAGAACTATGAAGAACTCGATGTTCATTTTGATTTATGGTGGGGAGAAAGCGATGCGCATGAAACTTGCGGCGAAATCGTCAGACTGGCTCGGGAAAAAGCTGTTTCCGAAATAGATAACGGTGCGGAAATCATTCGTCTGGAAGAAGGCAACAAACCTAAACCGCCTGTCATTCTCATCAAATCTGACGGCGGCTATACTTACCACACCACCGATATTGCCACAATTAAAATGCGTGTCGACCGGCTTGATGCTCAGGAAATCGTCTATTTTACCGACAGTCGTCAGGCCCTGCATTTTGAACAGGTATTTGAAGGTGTCGGCAAATTAGGCATTGCCCCGAATGTCAACCTGAAACACATCGTTTTCGGTACAGTCAACGGTGCCGACGGAAAACCGTTCAAAACCCGTGACGGCGGTGTTATGAATTTGGAAACCCTGATTGAAATCTCCAAAGACAAAGTACGCCAGTCCCTGCCTAAAGCCGGAGAAGTAGAAGGTTACGGCGAAAAAGAAATTGAAAAGCTTGTTTCCCAGATTGCCGTCGCTGCCATCAAATTTCAGGATTTGAAAAACACGATTGCCTCCGGTTACGTTTTTGAACTCGAAGATTTTGCCAAATTTGAAGGTAAAACCGGCCCTTATATTCAATATGCCATCGCCCGTATCAACTCAATTTTACGCAAAGCCAAAGCCGGCGGCCGGCATGAGGGCAATATCATCTTAGAGGCGCCGGAAGAACGAACTTTAGCACTGAAATTAGCCCAGATACACAGCGTTGTTATGCGGACTCTGAAAGATAAAGAACCAAGCATTATCGCGGATTACGCCTATACTTTGGCCCAAACATTCAGCACCTTCTACAACGCCTGCCCGATTATGACGGCACCAACACCGGAACTAACGGCTTCCCGTTTAAGAATAGCCAAGTTAGTGCTGGATATATTAACGCTGATGCTTTATCTTTTGGGTATTGAAGCACCTGAAATTATGCTGAAAGCACAAAACCAAGGAGAATAAAATGGTAGATTCCGCAACAAACAGCAAACCGGTTACCCCGAAACCGGAAAATTCAACTCCTGCACACGGAGAAAACTATTGGTTAATGATTTTGTTTTACTTTGCCGCCTTTCTGGTAGGATTGGGCATTGTATCGCTGATTGCCGCAAACTGGCAGCAGATACCAAACAATATCAAGCTCGGCGGTGCTGTATTTTTAATGCTCTGCAATACCTTTGCCATCATTTTAACCATGCGTTTCAACAAACCGATTTTAAAACAGGTTCTTTGTGTTATATACGCGTTTTTAATTATGGGCGTCATCGGGCTTATCGGGCAGATTTTCAATCTGAACTCGGACATGAATAAAGCCTGCCTGTTCTGGGCTTTGTGCAGCTGGCCGCTGTTTCTGATAACGCCGCGCCTGCTATGGCTTTGGCTGCCGATGCTGTTTACCGGCTGTTATTTTGGCTGTTACCTCTTTTTTGAAGATTCACGACCAACACAGGATCTAGGCTTATCAGCAGCCTATATCCGCGCTGTTGTTGCAGCGTCGGTTATTTTTGCCTATGAAATATGGATGCTTTACGGTAAAAAGGATAAAACCGTTGAACGGCCGTTACGTTTCTATTGCGGGCTGATTCTGCTATCACCGTTTTCCGCATTGTTTCCGTATATGGATAAAACTTCATTTATGAATATGTCATGGCCTTTATTATCTATACCATGCAGCGCCTACATATTGGCAGCCGGCATTATTTTTGGTCTGAACTATAAGCAAAAACGCATTTCTTTTATGCCGTTATTCCTGATTGGAACGGCTGTTGAACTGATTCTGGCCAGAAGCGACGTTCTGAAACATTATTGGTATTTCGGATATATAACAGAAATGATTCCGATGAGTATCTGCAATCTTTTAGCTTTATCGGCTTATTCCTACTATCACAAAATGCCGAAATTACAATTTTTAACCTTATTTACGCTGGTCGTCTGGCTCTTGATCAATTTTGAATCTGATATTTTTGATATTGTTCCGTCATTATTGATTTGTACATTTATTGCTGTAACTGCTTATCTGAATCAAAGCCGCAAAATGTTCAATACGGCTGTTATTCTTGCCATCTTACGCATTTTGGCATATTATTCCGATATCAGTGATTTGACGGCATTCGGCCTTTATCTGATAGGCTCCGGCTTATTGTTAATCTTAACTCTGGTTGCGCTGGTGAAATGCAATCAACTCTTGTGGGAGAAAAAACATGACTAAATTCACAAAAATCTGTATCCTTTTGTTATTTCTGCCAATCATTATTTTGTCGGTACAGATGCTGCGTTTGTCCTATATGACAACCTTTTCAAAAGTCGAAATTGCCGTCAGAGGCTATGACCCGAAAGATTTTTTCTCCGGCTACTATATGCGCCTCCAACCGGATTGGCAGAACACCGATTGCGCTCAATTTGAAAATAAAGAGTGTCCGGTAAAAGATTTCAAAAAAGTCTATGATTTCTATATTCGTCTGGAACATTCATCTAAATTGAGTTCGGCTCTTCTTAGTAATAAAAACGTCGTACTGGAATTTTCCTATAAAACAGGATACGAACCGATAATCACTGATCTGAAGGTTGACGGAGTCTCTTATAAAAATTTCATTACGGATAAAGAAACATTGGAAAACAGCAAAAAATAATTCTGGACAAATGTAAAATATTAGACTAAAATACGAGTATAAAAATATTATTCACTTAATTTTTGTGCCGTATGAAAAAGTTTATTTTCTGTCTGGTTATTATTACCGGAATGCTGACTTTGAACAGCTGCAGCTGTTTTGAAGTTATAGATTATCCTTATTACGGATACTATACGAATTATGGTTATGGCTATAGTTACGGATATACCGGCGGTTGCTACACTGTCTGCTATCCAACGCCGTTACCGCCGCCTCCCCCCTGTCATTACAGGCACAGGCGTTAGCCTTCTCACACGCTTTCTTATAACAAGAAAGCGTTTCTTTGTACAAAAAAAGCAGCCCTCTCCGGCTGCTTTTTTTATATCAAATCATATTCATTGATATAATAAATTTAAGAATCTGCTTTTCTATCTAAAATTCCAGAATAAGCGAGCAATGTTTTGTTTTATCCTCAAGCAAGCATGATTTACAAAGCGTATTTATATCACTCAAATTTATATTACGAAGACACTGTCTGTCTTCTGTCTGGCAGTATTTGTCTCCATAATAATAACTGCTTATCATTCCTCCCCGATAAAACCAGACTCTGAAAAAAACACTGCTTAGCGGACATGCCAAATCACGCATCATGGCTTCACAAAATTCAGTCTTTGATTTCATATTATCATTCCCCAGAAAAATCTCTATAGTAAAAAAATTATATCGGGTAAAACAAGAAATTTTATTTCCTTTAGAATCTATTACAAAACGTTCATTCTCGATTTTCCATGTTTCAGGAAACAAATTTAATACTGATATTGTTTCAACCATCAGATATTCCGATCCCATTGCTTTTATGTTATCAAAATAATCAGTATTCTCCAGCACTCCCTGAATGAGATAATTATATTCACTGATTGTTTTGTTCGTTTTAAACTTTT
>JAUNIW010000085.1 GCA_030523245.1 Pseudomonadota bacterium | reverse complement strand
GTCAACAAAAAGAACGATCAAAAGAAAAAAATATATGAAAGAAGCGTATACAGTTTCAAAATTGTTGATGGCGAAGTTGTGATGGAAGATACGCCGCGTTCTATTTTGGTATCGTATGATAATTATAAAATAAATCGGGGATTCGGCAGCTGGATGAGCTGTTCTCTCAGAATTTATATTTTGAACGATATGCCGTACCGGATATCCAATATCGGTTTGAAACTGATTTGGCCGGAAATAGAAACAGCGATTCACATGAATCAGATAGAGCCGGGAGTCAAAGCCTACAAAGATATTACTCTTCTGGGGGACGGCTGTTTGACAATGGATAAGACGCCGAATATAGAAGTCAATCGTTGTCGTCTTAAAAAAGAAGGCTCCTCATTTGATGAATGTGCCGATGCCGTCCGGTGGTTTACCGGAAAATCTTAATCTCCGAAATTTCCGAAAAAGAGGCTGAGGCCTCTTTTTTTATTGCCAAAAAATAAAAAATCGTCTATACTGAAGATGTTACAGATACATATTTTATTTAAAATTTTGCCAATTATTTATAAGCTTTTTCATAGTTTTGAGAGAATTACTCTTTGGACGACGATGCTTTATATTTAATTTTCAAGATTCTGATAAGTGTGTATCTTTTTTTAGAATTCAAAAAAGTTAAACATAAAGAGGATGTAGTTTAAGGAGCGAACCTCGTTAAAAAAATTAAAATTATGGGATTACTATTGGGTGCTGTCGTATTGATTGCTCTTGGCCTTTTTCTGAATTCAGATACAAGAGCTCTTCAGGAACTCGTAGGCCAGGTGATAGCAATCTTCATGTTTTACTGGCTGGGCAGTCTATGCGCGCCGGTAAGTGAAGTTTTAGGGGCTAATACAGGGATTCTGTGCACAATAGCAGGATTCTTTTATATGATTTCCCTTGTGCTGTTATTGATGATGGCACATCTCTGGATAAAGAAAATTATAAATTGGTTTGTCTAGAGAAATATCACGGTTAATTTTGCAAATGTAAATTTGGAAAATAAACCGTGGTATTTTTTTGTGTCAAAAAAATTTTCAGCAAAATTTAATTGAATATTTAATAATTCGTGATAATTTACAGCCAACTATTAAAAAATTGCAATTTAAAAGGTTAACACAAATGGAAACACAAACTCTTTCAGATGTTGCTCAAACGGCAACGGAACAAATGTCTTTATGGGATTTGGTTTGGTCATCGGATACAATTACCAAGGTGGTTATGATAGGTCTGATAGCCGTTTCAGTCTGGTCTTGGGCCATTATCATGGAAAAATTTGCAACGCTGCGTCAGGTTCGCAGTTTGTCCAAAAAGTTTGAAGAGGCTTTTTGGTCCGGCGGTTCGTTGGACAGACTTTTCGAAGCAATCGGCAACCGTCCGCGTGACCCGATGTCATCAATGTTTGTCGCCGCTATGCGCGAATGGAAAAGAAATACTTTGATGAAAGGTAAGACGGATCGTAGTATCCGTGGTGTTTCTTTACAGCAGCGTATTGAAAAAGCCATGATGGTTTCCATGGATAAAGAACTGGATGGTTTGGATACACATTTAGGCTTTTTGGCAACGACCGGTTCCGTGGCGCCGTTAATCGGTTTGTTCGGAACGGTTTGGGGTATCATCAACAGCTTTAACGCTATTGCGGCAACGCAGAGCAATTCCCTGTCCGCAATGGCGCCGGGTATCGCCGAAGCCCTGTTTACCACGGCTTTTGGTCTGATTGCGGCTATTCCGGCTGTTGTGGCTTATAATGCCATTACGACGGCTATTGACCGTTATGCCAAAAAACTGGAAAATTTTATGGCAGAATTTACAACTATTCTTTCTCGTGAAATTGATGAAACAACCTTGAAAGCCGATATGGCGGGAGAATAGAATATGTCGTTTATGCAGAGTTCATCTTATACCCGTCGTCAGTCCCGTCGCAGAGCCGATGTCAATATTACCAATCTGATGGATGTCATGATGGTGCTGTTGGTCGTATTTATGGTTGCGGCGCCGTTGATGACTTCGGGAATTCCGTTGGATTTGCCTAAAGTCGGCGGAAAAAGTCTGGACGGAAATGAAACATCGGTTAATATAAGTGTAGATAAAGACGGTTATTATTACATCGGCGAATCTGTTGTTAATGATGAAGATATTCTGGAACGGTTAAAAGGTATTAAAGGCGCTAACGAAGCTTTGAGTGTGACGATTTCAGGAGATACAACAACAGCATACGGCCGTGTCATCGGTTTAATGGCTATGCTTAAAGAGGCCGGCTATGATAAAGTCGGTTTAAAAACCGAGGCAAAGCCGTATAATGCAAAAAATAAAAAGAAATAGCAGCCGATGAATAAGTACTTAAAACGATCGATAATCTTGCATGTGGTGATGTTTCTGCTCTTTGTCATCGATATGCCGAATTTTTGGCATCACGATATGACTTTAGGGCAGGCACCGATTATTGTCGATTTGTCCGAAGTACGTATTGACGAGCTGACAAATCTGCCGTCTAAAGCCGAGTTTGGAGATGAAGACCGGAAAGCGACGGTTGCCGAACGTAAAGAAACAGCCCAGTATACCAAAGATACGACTGCAGAACCGGAGCCGGAAACAAAATCCGAGCCTGAAGCGGAAACACAAAAAACGCCTGATACGGAGGCTGCCGAAAAAAGTGAAATAAAACAAGATTATCTGGAAGCACCTAAGCCGGAAAAGAAACCGGAAAAAAAGCCTGAG
>JAUNIW010000029.1 GCA_030523245.1 Pseudomonadota bacterium | reverse complement strand
AAACAAACACTTATCAATAAAGCGCAATACGGCAGGGCGGCGGAAAGTCCGTATTTGGGAGCGGCTGATTATAAAATGGCCGTGCATCTGCCTAACGGACGTTCGGTTTATACTTTTTGTATGTGTCCGGGCGGTGTTGTTGTTGCGGCAGCTTCGGAGAAGGGACGGGTTGTAACAAACGGAATGAGTGAGTTTGCGCGTCAGGCCGAAAATGCCAATTCGGCTTTGTTGGTTGGTGTTTCGGATAAAGATTTCGGCAGCAGTGCGCCTTTGGCCGGTATGTATTTTCAACGCCATCTGGAAGAAAATGCTTTTTGTGCCGGAGATAAAACTTATCGGGCGCCGGCTCAGCTTGTCGGTGATTTTCTGCGTTGTAAGACTTCCGTAAAGGCCGGCGATGTGAGGCCGTCTTATCTGCCCGGAGTTGTTTATGGTAATATGAAAACTGTGCTGCCGAACGAAATAAGCGATTCTTTGCGTCTGGGAATTGTGGAAATGGCAAAAAAACTACGGGGTTTTGATTGCGGGGATGCGGTTATGACAGGGGTTGAAACCCGCAGTTCGTCTCCGGTGCGGATTGTGCGTGATGAAACGATGCAAAGCAATATAAAAGGATTATATCCGTGCGGCGAGGGGGCCGGATACGCCGGTGGGATTACATCGGCCGCCGCGGACGGACTGAAAGCCGTCTACATGCTCTCGGATGATAAAAGCTGAAAAACGGCAGGATTTTGTGGATAAATTTTTCTGAGAAAAAAAGAGATATTGACAGTCGGTAAGTCTGTTTTATAATAAGAACAAAAATAGAACACGGAAAGTCAATGTCTAAAATAGCACTGGTTGATTGCGATAGTTTTTTTGTTTCATGCGAACAGGCAGAAAATCCCGTATTACGCGGAAAACCTGTTTGCGTAGTGACCGGTACCAACGGGTGTGTGGTTTCCCGTTCGCGCGAAGCAAAAAAAGCCGGTGTCAAAATGGGTGAGCCTTATTTTATGGCCAAAAAAGAATTTCCCGAGGTTTGTTATATCAACGGACGCCATTCCGTTTATAAAATCTATTCGCAAAAGGTTGTTTCCTGTCTGCAAAAATTTACGCCCGATGTTGAAGTTTGTTCAATAGATGAGGCTTATCTGGATATGCAGGGATTGGATAAACTCTATCATCAGGATTATGTCAGACTGGCCGGAACAATCCGGCGGACAATCTGGCAAGAATGCCGGATACCGGTTTCTGTCGGTATAAGCTCATCCAAATTACTGGCCAAGCTGGCCAGCGATAAGGCTAAGAACGGCAGCGGAATTTATAATATAGAACCGGATAATCTGTCAGAGATTTTGGCCGCCACGGATTTGGAAGCAGTTTGCGGTTTCGGCCGGCAGCATACGGCAAAAATGAAAATGGCCGGAATATTCAGCTGTCGTGATTTTGTGGAACAAACGGACAGCTGGGTGCGGAAAAATCTGGGAATTACCGGATTGAAGCTTAAATATGAGCTTTTGGGACATGCCGTGGATAAAATTGAGACGGAAACAAGCCTGCCCAAATCTATTCAGAACACATCGGCATTAACTAAATTTACGGCGGATGAGGCTGTTTTAAAAGCTTCACTGAAATATCATGTTCATCAGGCCGGCCGGAAATTACGGCAGTATGACTGTTTCTGCCGGACGGTTGGCATTATGCTGAGAACCAAAGATTTCCATATATATGATATTCGGGTTAAACTGCCGCAGCCGACCAACAGCGAACGGGAGATTTTTACGGCTGCCCGAAATCTGCTGCCGAAAATTTATTTACCGAATATTTTATACCGCAGCAGCGGTGTTATTTTGGAAAATTTACAGAGTTATCGTGATTTCCAGCCGAGTTTGTTTGCCGAGCCGGAATATACGGACGATAAAATCAGCCGCGTTCTGGACGAACTGGAACAAAAATTCGGCAAGGATATTGTAAAAAACGGTCTTTTTTAGAAAATTTATAAAGATAAACAAAATTTGACAAATTTTCTTGTACTCTGGCAAAAAATATGTTTTAATAGAACACAATAAAGTTTTTAGGGTATATGGGTATGACGGAAAATACAGAAAATACAGAAAATTTACAAGCGGAAGAAACAGATAATCAAAATCCGGAAAATGTATCCGCAGAGGATACAGGTGGCAATCAGAATGACCAGCCGGTTGAAATGGAGTGGGATAATGTTCTGCCACTAGACGAAAACGGTTTTCGGGGGCGGTTGATGGTCGATTTATTCAACAAACCGGAGGACAGTGCCGAAAGAGAATGGCTTAATGAGGAATTGGTCAGATATATAGACGAAGGAAAGTTAAAACCTGATGAAGTGCTGACAGAAGAGCATCCTGTTTCGGAGGCCTTATATAACGACTATCTGGAAGGGCTTTGTTATAATTTTAAAACGGATGCCTTTGCACTGGATGCGGATAAGGTAAATATTGCAATTGAAAAACTTCAGAAAATGGCGTTAATTACGTTTCCGAATGATATAACGACCAGTAAAATGGATAAGGCGATAATTCATCGTTTTTCCAGAATCCCGCCTTTGGCGGATGCTTATGAAGTTATGGCGGCCGGCCGTGATATTTTTAATATGATAAATTCGACTTCATCATCTATGGCTACACAAATAGAGGTAGAAAACAAGGTTCAGCATTTGGAAGATTTGTATGAATATAATGTAATTGATGAAGAGCAGATGGCCTTTGGCTATCATAATATTGCTATTTTGATGGAGCGTTTATCCCAGCAGAAAACAGAGAAAAACAATGAACCTCTGGCAAAACAAGCCTATGATTATATGAGCAAAGCCCTGCGGTTGACCAGTAATCCGAAACTTATAAAAACATGTTTTGAATATCTGCCGGTCAATATGAGTAAAAAAACGCTGTTTGTTCTGGAAGCTTGTGACAGGGCGTTAGAAAAAAACAAGGATGATGCTTCTTCCAGATATAAGCTTCATATGATGTATAGTAAGGCTATTGAAACCGAAATAAAAAAGCTTCATCTGGGGCTGCTGCCTGAAGATGATTATAATATGGCCGTATATCATTATCGGGAAGCTTTGAACGATACTTCTTCAAAAGATTTGAAAATTAAAACAATGCGCGGGTTGATTAAACTGCAGCAATCCAAAAAAACAAAAGATGCCTATTTTTCCCATATGGAATTGGCAGAAAAATATTTGGAAGGCAAAATAAAAGTTCGTGAATTGATGAAACTGGCTCTGGAAACCAAAAATCCCCAGCTGCAGCAGGTTTTGTATGAAAGTGCCGCTAATGAGCTGATTGACAGCAACGGACTGAAAAAGGAAGAGAAATCGTTATTGTTGTCCAATGTTATCGGCAAACTTCGGCCGCTTTACGGAAATGACAAAGAAAAGCTGGACGGACTCAATTCGCTGGAAAAAGAATATTGTCAAAAACAAGAGAAAAAAGAATTTTTATTTGCAAGAAATTCCTCCAAAGGCAATGATTATTTTCAATAAAAGTAACGGATATTTTGAGATTTGGACAAGCCAAAGTAAACCAAAGGATACATAAATGACAGAATGGGAAGAAAAATTAGCAGGGATAGAGGAAAAACGACAGCTATTCTTTAAAAACAGCCTATAGAGTCCTTGAAAATGTAGTCAATGACCAACCGGTTTTGGCACCACGGGTGTTTAAAACATTCAAAATGGGATTGCAAAGTGATAAAAATAACAGGGCTTCTTTAGAAACAGCCTATGAAGTCCTTGAAAATGTAGTCAAAATACAACCTGATTTAGCGCCGGAAATTACCAAGACCATTTTAGCGAAAACCGTAACAAATATAAACCGAACAGAGACAATGATTGCTTTATCCGGATGTATGCGGCGTTGCAAACCGGAAGATTTTGCCGATTGTCTGGCCAAAGATGAAAATGTTGCCCAAAAAATGCAAATATTGCAAGCAGCTCAAAGAATGCGCAATTCTACTATAGATGACATTAAATATGCCTGTGATAGTTATCCGGTATCAAAACTGGCAGAAGAACCGATATTGTTTTCGCAACAACAACGTTGTATGAATATTCTTTTGAGCCAGTTGGGAAAAGAAAACGGTGAAAATAAAAATTCACATCTGGAATATCGTAAAGCACCTGAACAAGACAAATTATATCAGGCTAACAAAGACTGGTTACTGGCGGCCAGTTTTAAGTCGGCGCAGACTTTCGGGTGTAATTTTCCAAGCTATATGCGCCAAACAGAAAAATATTTATCTACTCATGATGCGGTCTATTGGCTGCCGGAACAACTGACAAAAGACAAAAAAGAAAGCTTTAGCTCATTTGTCTGCCGTAATTTAATTTATACAGACGGTTCAGGTAAGAAACAATATCGTCCACTGGCCGAAATGGAACTTATTGCCAAAAACTGGCAATATCTGAAACCGGAACAGGAAAAGCAAAAGTATAAAGATATTTTGGCAAGTTGCCAAAGCCGAAAATATGAAGAACAGGAATGCGATAAATTTGCGGTAGAGGCGGCTAAATGGGGTGTACGGAACAGCCAGTATAAAGATTTAGAAAGCGTCTATATGGCCGGCTGAAAGTTCCGGAACCGTTTGACAGCAGCAAAGAGTTTAAATTTGGTAAATATACCGGACGTTTTTTGCCGCGTGATGATGTGCGCACGGGATTTTTTGGCAGTTACACGGACTGCTGTCAACATTTTAACGGAGCGGGTTTCGACTACGCTGTTTCAACGGTGAAAGATCCCTATTCACAGTTGTTTGTAATAGAAAATGAAAAAGGCCGGATAATTGCAGGCAGCTAGGTCTGGGAAAATACAGAAGGCAAATACCGCAATGCTTGTTTTGATAATATTGAGGCTATCGGCGAATATTCCAAAAATCCTCTGGTTAATAAGATTTATGAAAAAGCCGGTGACTATTTGCTCAAAGAAAAGAATTGCCGAGAGGTAACTATCGGTTTAGGCTATCAGGATGCCGATGTCTCCGGCTATAAAGAAACAAAAGCTATTCCGTTGCCGCGCCAATATAACAACCGATACAGCGATGCCAAAGAGATGCAGGTTTTGTTGTGCAGAAATAAAGATGCTCAATCTCTGGATAAAACTCAAGAAAGCCAACGTTTTGTGCGTGATATCTGCTATTTGGATTTTGATGAAATGGCTATGGTTTCAGAACAATGCTTTCCCGAAGGTGACAAGGCTTTGCAATCGCCCGACAGATTGCAAGGACTGGCCTTGGTGGATGCTGACAAGGGAATAGTTGGTTACTGCCTGTATGATAAAGAAGAAAAATCAGTATACGATATGGCGGTTTTGCCGAAATATCGTACAGATAAAAATGCATCATCCAAAAAATTGTTTGGTGAACTTATCCGCCGTATTCGGGAAATTGGTGGCGAATGGTCGGCAGAGTTGCGGGATAAAACCACATACAGATATTTGAATGTGATGTCTAAACGCGGTTTGGTTACGTTTGAAAACAACGGTATCGACCATGAAATGAGTGATGGCAGCAAGGTTTACAGCGTCAAATTTAAAGTTAAACCGGCACCGCAAACCAGACAACAGCCAAATCTGGCCGCACTCACAGCCGGTATGGCCGAAAGATAAAAAGATTTTGTAATGATAAACACCTTGCCCCCGTGTTTGACGCGGGGGCAAGGTATAAAAAAAGCAGAAAGACAAAACTTTCTGCTTGAAATCTTTTATATAATAAAAATTATTTGCTGTTTACAACATCCTGTAAAGTTTTACCGGCTTTGAATTTAGCAACTTTGCGAGCCGGAACTTTTACTGTTTCACGAGTACGCGGATTGATAGCTGTTGTAGCAGCTCTTGTAGAAGTAGCGAATGTACCAAAGCCAACCAGACGAATATCATCGCCGGCTTTCAAAGCATCAGAAACAGCAGAAATGAAAGCATCAAGAGCTTTTGCAGAATCAGTTTTTGTTAAGCCGGAAGCAGAAGCGATGCAGTCAATCAATTTACTTTTATTCATTTTTGTATTCCTCTTTAAGTTATAATTAAAGTTGAGAAATCCTTCTCACTTACTCATCTAATAGGAATAAAAACGATTTGTCAAATAAAAATATCGTGAATATCCCAAAAATAATACATTTGGAGCCAATCGGAACAAAATTTTTGGCAAAAAATATTCATATTTGACTTTTTTACGGTTTTTAAGTAGGATAAATCCGTAAAATAAGGAGAGAATCTCATGAATATAAAAATATACGGCTTGTTTTTAGTTTGTTTTCTGACGGCTTGCGGAGAATCGGACAAGGGCGAAATTTATAATGAAAACAATACCAACGTTGTTGATGGTATTGTATATGATATAAATGAGAAACCGATAAACGGTATTTATAAGATATATTATCCCAACGGTAATGTTAAAATGGAAATCACAAGCCGTAACGGCCGGCCGGAGGGGGCAGGGCGTCTGTATGATGAAGACGGGAATGTTTTATTTGAAGGAAATTTCCAAAATGGCCGGATTGAGGGTAAAATGCTTAATTTTTATTCGGATGGTTCGGTTCGTAATGAAATGTATTATGAAAAAGGTATTCCAAACGGTACCTATAAAACCTATAACGAAGACGGCAGTCTGGCCATAGAAGTTCTGTATGACCATGGGAAGGCTGTCGGCGGATATGCCATGATACAAGAACATAAAATCGAATTGTCACCGGAGGATTTGGCCGATTTATCTCAACAAAATCATCAGCCGTTACCGTGACTATTGTTTTTTTATAAATAAGTTTTATATGATATAATAAATCAAAAGAACAGAAATATGACAAAAAGCACTAATCGTATTTATAAATAAAATTATAATAAAACAAATGGTAATAAAAATTTTGAAAAAATGTCTAAAATAATAAGAAATTCATATTTAATTAAAAAATTGTCGAATTAAGGGGTTTTTTTGTGTTTTTTTGTACATTTTTTGTTAAAATTTGAAAAAATACTTAACAATTGATTAAATTTCTGTTAATAATAAAAACAGAATGACAGAAAAGAGTGAATTTATTCAGAGAAAAAACTGGAGGATATAATGAAAAATTTAACAAAATTGCTGGTTGTAGCTATGGTTGCCGGACTAACTGCCTGTGCAAGTGATGATGAACCGGCCGGTCGTAATTACCGCTATGTGGGCGCTAATCAGGATTGTGGTGAAACTTTAGTACAAAAAGCAGCTCCTGTTCGTCAGGCTCAGCCGACACCTGTTCCGGCTTCCCGTCCGTGCAATGTCTGCCAGTCCCGTGCAGTAGCTCAGGCTCCTGCAGCTCGTCCGTGCAACGGTTGTCAGCCGACAGAATATACGGTCAGAACACCGGTTAAAGTTGTTTATAAAAATACAACATATCGTACGGTATATGAACCGCGTACCTATGAAACAACTTCTTTTGAAACACGTCCTTTCAACCGCGGTGAAGCTTGTGCAGACGGAAATTGCGGTGCCGCCCAGCCTGTAATGGCCCAGCAGCCGGTTGTAACACAACAGCCTGTTCTGCAGCAGTCGGCTCCGGTTGTTCAGGAAACTGTAGAAGTTTATGAAAAATAATTGACAGTTTGTTTTTCTCTAGACTCCGTTCATTAAAAATGAACGGAGTTTTTTTAACAGAGGCGACTGTCTCAGAAAGAGCAGAACAAAAAGATTTGTTGCATTTCAGTCAACAGGCTGAATTGTAAGAGAAATCGTACTGAATTGTCCGAAGTCGTCAACAGCTTTAATTTGGACGGCACCATAGACAGGAGATGTTTCCAAAACTTCTCCTGTCTTGGTTTTCCCGACAAAATGGTCGTTTATAAACCAATAAATAGTTTTTACGTCAGCATCGGCGGTTGCATTTAAGGCAATTTTGGCGGAAGTTCCGCTGCGGACAAGTAATTTTGTACCATCGGCCGGTTCTGAGATTTTAGGCGGAAACCCTTGCTTAAATTCCTCAACCGCATCGCAGTTTTCTTTGAATGCCGGAGGCTGCTTAAAGTTAATTCCGGCATCCTGAAAAGCTTTAATAACATCTGACGGCCAAAAGTTGTAGCTTTTCAGAACGGTTGTCGGCGGTGTATGGCGGCAGGCACGCAGTCCGCTCGTCGTATCAACAGGAATGAGACGTGCCACATTGGATGTTTTGACGGCAGTAATTCCCGGAATAAAATAAGTTTCCGTTTGTTTGGTGCAGAAAGGATTGGCTAAATCGCCGGTATCTTTGCAGATTTTGACTTTAGTTAAATTCAATTCCGCCGGAATTTCCGGTTGTTTAGCGTCTTTGTTTGTTCGGGGAACTTGTTCGGATAACCGGAAAAACAAAGGTTCTGCCAGTTCTTGCCCGATAAAGGCCTGATTCGGTGTACCGTCAAAATTTCCCAGCCAGACAATCAGAACATACGGACCAAAAATTCCGGCGGTCCAGGCATCTCTGTAACTGTAAGATGTGCCTGTTTTCCATGCTGTATCGTGATAAGTACTCTGCAGAATAAAAGACGGTCGGGATATATCGGATATCTTTTTCCGCGTAAGCATCTGACGGGTCAAAAAAGCTGCTTCGGGAGAAAGCAGAGGCTGTTGTATCATCGGTGTTTGTTCAGTCAGACGAAGAGGAGAAAATTTTCCGCCGTTTGCCAACATGGCATACATAACGGCCAGATTTTCCATAGAAACTTCAACGCCGCCCAAAGCCATGGCTAAACCGTAATAGTCTGCCGGCCTGGCCGGATTAACACCGCATGACTTTAATAAGTTGTAGAAATTTGTTTCGCCGATTTGCAGTAATAAGTCAACAGCCGGAATGTTGCGGCTCAAGGTCAGGGCGCGGGTGGCATCAATCAGACCGTAATAAGAATGGTCAAAATTTTCCGGAGCATAAAATCCGTAGCGGCGCGGCACGTCTTTCAACATGCTTAAAGGATGAATCAGTCCTTTTTCCAAAGCCATGGCATAAATAAAAGGTTTAAGAGCCGATCCCGGTGAACGTTTTGCCGTTATACCGTCTACCTGTCCGAAAATTTCGGGGTTATAGAAATCAGCCGACCCGATGTAAGCAGCAACAGACATGTCTCGACTGTCCAGCAGCAGAGCGGCCGCATTAAAGACACCTTTCTGCCGCTGTTCCGTTACATACCGGCGCAGAGTTGCCTCTAACTGCTGTTGTATCTCAAGATTTAGGGTTGTGCGGATGCTGCCGGTTTGATTTTTTAAAATCCTGCGGGTAAAATGAGGAGCGTAATCCGGCAGAAAGACTGTTGTCTCCAAAGGAAGCTGCAGATAATCATTTTGCGAATGCGGGTAAGTATGAAGCCAGATATTTTTCAGCCGGCTGCGGGCAATATCATTTTGCATACGTCCGTTATCCGTCAGAAGAGAACGTTTGACCGGATTCTGCGGGATAACAGTCAGGGCTGTAATTTGCGGCAGATTAAGATGTGAAACATCGGTTTTAAAATAAATAAGGGCAGCTGCACCGATACCTTCAATATTACCACCGTAAGGAGCAATATTGAAATAAGCTTCCAAAATTTGTGATTTGCTGTAAAAAAGTTCAATTTGCAGAGCGCGGAGAATTTGCATAATTTTTCCGCGGACAGTTGTTGAATCAATCTGATAAATAATACGAGCCACCTGCATTGTCAGAGTGGATGCGCCTTGCCGCCGTCCGCCGCCGGCCATAGAGGCAAGCGCTCGAAACAAACTGAAAGGATTGATGCCGAAATGCCGGTAAAAATGTTTGTCTTCATATAAAAGAAGAGCCTGCCGGGCTTCTGCCGGAATATCTTTCAGCGGAACAAACAGCCGGTATTTATCGTCCAGACTCAATGACAATTTCAACAGTCTTCCCTGACGGTCATAAACAGCGGAAGAAAAACTGTAGCGGTTGTATAAATCAGGCTTAGGCAGAAGAGCGTATAAAACAACAACAGCCAAAATACAACTGCAAAAAATCAGAAAGGTTTTCTTTTGCCGGAGCAATTTAAGAGAATGCTTCAAGTTACTCCCCGACCGTTATCCTGTTTAAGGATGAATTAGCTCTGATTAAAGGCTGATACATAGCAGAACCGTAAACCGGCGGCAGACTGAAAGAACCTTCCGATATTACTTTGACTTTATAGCTGAAACTCTGCTTATAAACAAAAGCCGTGGCATAAACATTGATACGGTCTTCTCTGATATCGGCATAATCTGCGCCGTCATCAAGAGTCAGTGAGTTATCTACAACCTCAAAGCAGCCGGCCAGCAAATCAACAAGAACCGTATCGAAAACGGCATCTTTGCCAAGGCTGCGGTAGCTGACTTTAACGGTTAAAACGTCTCCCGGTTGCGCCGAATTGACCGGTTGTCCGTTTTTATCATAAAAAGATTTACTGACTTCCAGTCCGGCAGCCGTAGCACTGATATCCGCGTCTTTACGAAATCCCTGCTGGGTGTTGACATAATAAAATGCGGAAGGAGCCTCAACGCTCAGTTTTTTTACGGGGTAAGTGTAAGCAACCGTCGGGAAAGGCGTATATTCCGGTGTCATTTCAGAGAATTTGATGTTTGTATCTTCGGTTTGCGAAGTCATGGCATTAAGCGCCAAAACAGACCAACCGGCCGAATAGGTGGTGAAGTTACCGGAGGACAGAGGCTGCAAAAGTTGTTCAATACTTTGCTTGTCCGAATTTTTCAGTTTATGCGGAAAATGTTTGGCCAAGAGATAAACATTGACAGCATTCAAAACCGTGTCTTTGCCGTTTTCATATTGACCGGCCAGTAAATCAGCTTTTTTCTCATCTTGCAGCAATTTATAGCTTGCCGCCAGAAATTCGGCACCTATACCGGTTTGCCAGTTTTTGCCGTATTCTTTTTTATAAAATTCTTCCAAATTCAAAAGATAGTTTGTTGTTATTTGACCATTGACAGTCAAAATATAGGCAGCATAAGCCGGAGACATATCGTCAGGATTTTGTGGTTTTCCGGCAGCAATCGATTTGCAATAGGAAAGGGCAGAACTCAAAAGACGCGACGGAACATTAAATCCGTGCTGTTGTGCCAATACGAGGAAATGCGCTGCATAAAGAGAAGCTCTTTCATCCGTCGAACTATTGTTTGTCCAAGCCGTAAATCCGCCGTTCAAGGTCTGGCGTTCGCGCAAAATACGTACGGCATCGTCAAATAAAGCATAAATATCGAGATTTTGAACCAGCTGCGGGGATTTAAAAAACAGTTCAAGAGCAGGAAAGACTTTGCTGACAGTCTGTTCCGTGCAAAAATGCGGATACTTATCCAAATATTGCAGCAGTCCCTGAGCCAGTATCAAAGGCGAATGAGAGGCAGAAAGCTGCTGTATGCGATACTCATCGTATAAATCTTCAGCTTTGTCCAGCGTATATGATGATTTAGCCATACCCATGTTAAATTTGCTGCTGTAAGGTACTGCAGGCCGGATACCCAGATTATAAGTCATTGAGGCGTGCTTTTCCGAATCAGCCAGACTTTCGGATTTGAAGATAATTTCTTCCGCTCCGAGCTTTTGTTTTGCTTTAAAACGGAATTTCAGGAGCGTTTCTTCTTTAGGAGCCAGAGTAACTTTCTGTTGAGATTCTCCGATAATTTCCAAACCGTCGCTGTAAGTTACCGTCGTCAGGATTTCTTCACGGCCGACCGTATCATCTTGTAAATTACTGATACTGAGACCGATAACAAATTCATCATTCGGGGCAACATTATAAGGTCCGGACGGTGTCAGGGCATAGTCGCCATGAACCAAAACGGCTTGTTCGGTGCTGCCAAAGCGTGTTGTCGAAACGGCTTCGGCCATAATCCGGATTGTGCCGTTGAAAGATTCCGGTACCCGATAAGTATATATACCGCCATCTTTGTCACTTTTAATAATACCGCTCCAGAAAGCCGCCGGTTTATCCGTTTTACGGGCAAATGGATTGAGGTTGGTATCCGGCAGACCGCCGGAGTCACTGCCATCACCGCCGCTGGAACTGAGCCGTCGCAGGAATTTTATATCCGGCATAACCAAATCCATAATTTGCTGGGTAACAACCCGCAAAGCTCTTTTGCTCATAAAAGTATTGAGCAAATTCGGCGTTTTGTATTTGGCGACTTGTAATATGCCTTCATTAACGCCGTAAATAACGATTTCCGCCGGCTCGGAAGTTGTATAACGGATAACAAGATTATCACCAGGTTTAACCAGTGAAGGCGTATCCAAATCAATATTCAGCCGGCGTTTGTTTTTGTTAATACTGAACGGAACCGTGGCATAGCTTAAAGGCGACAGATAGATTTCCTGAGATTGCCAGGAGCGGAAAAAGGCGACGTTGACATAAGCATTTCCTTCGATATTTTCCGGCAGTTTTATTTTTTCTGTTACGGAAGGGGTTTCGGTTTTAAACCATTTATAAGCATAAACATTATCACGCTCAATTGTAATAAGGCCGTAGCCGCCGTATGGCGCGGTTATTTGCATTTCAATCGTTTCACCGCCGGTATATTCCGTTTTATTGAGTTTCAGGCCGAGCTGAGCATCTTTATTGAGGGCATAGTTCAGATTTTCGGCACCGGCAACCGTATAGTCAATTTTAGCCAAAAGCAGATTATCGGCATCAAGAATACTCAGACTGTAATCACCGGCTTCTGCCGTTGTCAAAAGTTCGTTCTGTCCGTTTTCAGAAATTTCAAACGGTTTATTTTGAATAATCTGTTCTTTGGCGACCATTTGATAGTCATAAGTTCCGTTTTTCTGTTCTACGAGTGACGAAACATATTTTTTCTTGGCCAGCTGCAGTTTAAGACCTTGTTTTTCAATCTGCTGTAAATTGTTGTCAACAGCGATAAAGCTGATTTCTCTTTGGGAATTTTTATGGATATAATCCAGTTTACCGTCTGCTTTCCAGCCAATCAGATAATCTGCCGGAGAAACAAGTGCAGACAGGCTGGTACCCACACCGCGGGCACTGCCGCCTTCCAAACCGTCGATATTCAGACGCAGGTTATATGTTCCTTGTTCAAAGGTTGATAAATCAAGTTCAAGAACGGCATGACCGTCCTTATCTGTTTTTTCGGGTGTCAGAGTATCCTGATAAGAGCGTACTTTATCGCTTTGCAGGGGATCGCGGAAAATGTAGCCTTTATACAAATCAAACTGGAATGTTGCCGGCATCAGGGCGTAATCGGCTTGTAAAATATGCTGGGCAGCGGGATTTCCGTAGAGATTTTGCAGGTTGATGTCCGCTTTGAGTTTTGTGGTATCAAACCAGCCTTTAGGCATATCCGGATTCCAACGTGCCGTAATTTTAAGCGTATCCGGCGTAAATTCGGCCACATTAAAAGTACTGCTTGTGATAAAACGCTTTCTATTTTCTTTATCTTTGAGCAGCAGTTCTGCCGAATAAGTTCCTGTCGGCGCATTTTCCGCAAGTTTAAAAGTATATTCCATAAAACCGTAATCATTACTTTGCAGCTGCTGTGTTGCCATAATATCTCCGTTTGGTTTACGGATATTTAATTCCAGCGGCAGGCGGTTCGGAATATTTAAATCACTTTGACGCAGAACAATGCCGAGATGTCCCGTTTCGGCCGGCCGGTAGATACCGCGGTCGCTGAAAATATAACCCTTGAGGGCCATTTGCGTTCCGTTTTTCCCGATTATATCGTCAAGATACTCGCCGCCGATGTCAAATCTGGACAGATTTAAGATACGGTCACCACGGTTTACGGGTAAAAATGAAATATCGTTATCTTTGCTGACCTTATAAACAACCGCGTATTTTTCATTTTCAAAAGTAGAGAAGTCACCGATTTTGGCAACGCCGTCCTGATTGGTAACCGCGCTCAGTACCGGCAGACCATTGCGGCCCAAAACTTGAACATAAGCACCGCTGACAGGTTTTTCGTTAACAATATTGGAAATGAAAACATCATGTGTTTTGTCGGCATTGTCTTTAATGACGATACCCAAATCGGTCAGAACCAAAAGCCGTTGGCTCGGGTTGCTGTTTCTATAGCCGTTTTTTCCTTTCAGCGTGAGAAGAAATACGCCTTTGCGACTTTGAAAATACTCATTCAGGTTTAAGGTTGAATAATCTGCTTTGGCCGGATTAGTTGTATTTATCGGGAGCTTTTTGTGAAAAATCTCGGCAATATTATTTTCCGAAAAATTATAGCTGTCAAAAAACGGATGAGAGAAATTACCATAAGTCTGGGTTATCAGGTGATTTAAATCTGTTTCTTTAATACGGGCTATATCGACATCAAGTTCTTTGGCGCCGCGGGATACAAAAGCTACCTGCCGGTTACCCTGCAGCGGCATAACCGCGCCGTCAAAAGCGATTTCGGCTTCCAGCGGATAAGGTGAAAGATTAACGGCTATAAGGGTTGAACTGTTATCTTTGCCGAGTTTGAAACCTTCCGGCGAAGACAAACCGTTATCAATTGAAGCCAAAAGACAACCGTCATTTTGGGGTGTATCATATTTAAACAGATGTGTTTTGGCATTTTCCCGTTCAACAGAGACTTCTGTTGTTTCCAAGGGAATCAGTTTTGATGAAATCGTATTGAAACCGTCTTTTTGAGCCAGAATTTCTCTGAGTTTTGTACAATTTTCCTGAATATAGTTCAAGGAAAAAGCCTCAGCCAGCTGCCGGCTGTTAACGGCTGTTGTAAACGCAACGGTCAATATTTGTTCGGGATTGTCATTTTTCTGTTTATTTTTAACAATAGAGGAAAAGATATTATTCAGTTTAAAAAATGTTGTGCTGCTGGGTATTTTGACAGTTGCTTCAGGATAGGTTTTCAGGCTTTTCTGATTATAGGCGTTGCGGATATGGCTCAGCGTGATTTTGGCAAAATCTTCTTCGTCTTTAATGTTTACGGGCTTGGAAACAACATACAAAACGGTATTATGTTTATCCAGTTTATAGTCAAAGTCATAATTTTCACCGCTGACCGTACGGACACGGATGCTGTTTTTCAGTTCTTCGGTATCAAGCGGATAAGTAAATTGAAAACCGGCAGTTACGGCTTTATTGTTCAGGTTGCGCGGGTCTTCATAAAATTCGGATGAAATAACATTTCCGGTAAAGGCGGGAGCATTAAAGCGGAAAGAAGAATCTTTCAGTTTAATTTGCGGGCTGAAGATACTTTTGCTCAAATTGACTTTATAAGAAGTATCCGGCAGCCAGTCTGTTTCGGGAGTAAACATCAGTCTGCGGTCACTAATCCATTGCCATTTGCCGCGAATTGCCGGTTGAATTTTGATACCGGTCTGCAGCGGAACATCTATTTTATCCAGAGGTGCGGCAGCTGCGCTGAAATTTACATATAAAGGCTGTGGTAGAATTTGTTCTTTATCGTCATAAACCGTAAAGGACGGGGTCTCTATCCGGCTGATTTTTACGGAATTTTCCGCAGACGGACCTAAGGTATATCCGCGGCTCCAATAAAAGCCGAGAAGACCGCCGGCCAGTGCAACAACCATAGCGGCAATACCAAACCATACAGTTTTTTTAGATATTTTTATCATAAAAAATCTCCCGTAGAACAAAATAACACATCTGAATAATATGTATAAGTCAAAGCTTTTACAAGAGGGGAAACAAGTTTGTAAACAGAGTTATTGCGCAGGATTGTATTCTCTGCGGAAAATAGTCACAAGGTTAAAACATAGGTTTGACGAATTGCAAATAGTTTGCTAAAACTTTAAAAAAATTTTTAAGGAGAGTTTTTATGTCTGTTAAAAAGAAAATTGCAAATTCCAAACCGGTAGATGTTCAGCCGGAAAAAGGATTTTTTTATCTGATAAAACAATCCAGAACCTGGGGGTTCGTTTTAGCCGTTATCGGAATCGGTTCCATGTTTTATTACTATACAGTCCGGAAAAATACCGAACAGGCGGAATATCATCTGGGATATGTTGCGGGAATGGTATATCGTCAGCTGGAAGGGTATAAAATGGTATGTGCGGCGTATGATACCAAATTACAGGTATATCCGAGGAGATTTCAGGAAAAATATCATAATGAAATTCAAAAAATTGCGGATGCGGCCAAAAAAAGAGGTTATTCTCTGGATGAAATTTTTGCAGAAATCGGACAAAATACTGCTTTGAAAAATAAAATGCAGGAGGATGTCAAACTGGAAATGGATGGTATGCGCCGGCAAATAATTTTGGCGGCAGTTCAGGAGACAAACGGAGATAACGGAAGTCCCGTTTGGAATGACAGCTATGACGGGTTGCTGACAATGCAGGGATTATGTCAGAACATAGATGAATATCCTGAGGAATATTTGAATATTTATAACGATACGACTTATTTTAAATTGAAAAAGCTTTTGGAAAAAATCTAAGGGAGTTGTATTAAAATTAACAATAGCCATGAAAAGCTGCTTTTCGGAGCAGTTTTTTTATTTTCAGGCTAAATTATACAAAATTGCTTGATTTTTGTTTAATTTTTGTGTAAAATACCAAACAGCTTGGTACAATCAGGAAAAATATGCCTGCGTTTATTCAAATTTAAAAAGTATGATGTATTGGGGAGAGGCTTTTAATGCGGACAACATTTTTAACGGAAGATCAAATCTGGGGGAATAATGCACTGGAAGTGATTAAGAAATACGGAACCAGAACAGGTCTGACGGATTTGACTGTTGCGCTCGGAGGGTGTATGGGTAGAGGAAGTACAACTTCTGAGGGAGAAAAGGCCGGATACGTCTGGTCGGCGTCCGCTGCTGGTGGTACTGGTGTTCGCGTTGTGGATTATGACGGAGACCAGGGGTACTGGGATCCTTCTAGGCGGAAAGTCGCCGGTCGTCCTGTTTTACCTTCATCGGAGACATCTAAAATCCGCCCGAACGCAGTGAGGGCAGCCTACCTGCTCGGAGGGCAGGTCAAAATTTGTGAATATGGCGAATATCCGCAGGACGTTGTTTCGGGAAGGTTGGAAGAAGAATTAGAATCCGCTTATGAGTTGGAAAAAAATTACAAAAATTCTGCTCTTCAGCGGACGGGGAAAAGATATACTTTTGATGCGGCAGACATAAGAGATTATGCCCAGAAGTTTCAGAAAAAGGAATACGAAGAATATATGTTAAATGGCCGGAAATATGTCCGCATAGAAGGAAAACGATATGACGGAGACTCCGTATTGTCTGACGGCAGAGATGTTCGGACAGGAGATCCGTATTGGTTTGAAGTCAAACCGATAGAATGGCTAATGGACGAAAAAAGCGGCATATGGGTTGCCAAAAAGGCTTTGTTTGCGGGCATTCAATTTGATGGCAGGGCTAAATACAACGGCAATTTTGAGCAGACGGATATGAAAAAATATCTGGATAATTATTTTTCCGAGGAAATGCAGAATTCGCAAGGGTTTCAAATACAGAATTCTTATAAAAATGCCGCCGGAGAAAAAGCGGAGCCGTCCAAGCGTCAGAAAGGTTACGGTATTCAGGTAGTGGAAGAACCGCTGCCGG
>JAUNIW010000028.1 GCA_030523245.1 Pseudomonadota bacterium | reverse complement strand
AGTAAACAACTTCATTTTATAATCCGAAATCTTTCTTTTGTATCTCTTCGCTGTTTTCTTTTGCTTCAGCAGGAGCTTCTGTTTCTGTTATATTTTCTACGGTAGTTTTTATACTTATATTTTTTGCGGTGTCATCTTGTTCCTGATTTTTCGATTTCCACAGTTGATACCATTTATCAAATTCCTTTTGACTGTCTTTTTTGATTCCGGCTGCAAGTGTTCCGATTTTTCTGTTAAGATTCTTAATAACTGTATCATGAACATTTAAGTTCAAATTTTGGGAACAACTGTTTTGCCCTGTCAGATATGAATTCAATAAACTGCCGGTATCACAAAAACGCCAGTCCAATTTGTATTCTGGTGCCTTACCGTTATAAACAGCCATAGAAACCAAACGGTTGGCAATAAAATCCCCGCTGAAATCATCTTTGCGTACTGACTGAAAATTATTGACGCCGGATATCCCCTGAACAACAATTGTTGTATCTTTCAGCATATCGTTCTGAGCCAATTTCTGCATAAAATTCTCCAGCTTGCCGTACAGACAGCGCGTCTGCTGCATATAAGCCTTACTGCGTTTGGACGTCAAATCATTTTTTATCCACGGCAAATTAGAGATATCATACCACTTATCCGTAGGCTTAAGCTGACAAAACTCGTCATAAATAAACATATTTGACGGTAAATCAATAAAAACAAAATAGGCCTGACGCCCTTTATCTTCCATAATATTTTTCAGCAAAATATCAAAAGTCTGAACAGAATTGACGACATAAAGGTTACTATAGTCAATCCCTACCATCGGAGCCTGCTGCAGGTCAATAAAATCTGAAACGACAGAAAAGACCGGAGCCGTATTGTTAAAAATCTGCATACTGGAAAGCCATTCCATAAGCAGAATATGGATTTTGGAGAGTTTGGATAATTTGATATCATAAATATTTATCGGCTGATTGATTTTTTCAACACAACGGTCAACATTTGCCACATGGTTTTTGTGACACATATCAAAATCACGGGATTTATAAGCCGATATCAAATATCCTCTTTCCTGAAAATAATCATAAAGGCTGTTGTCTTTAAGATTGATATATTCATGACGGATGTTGTGAAAGCGCCAGTATTCCGAAAGCAACCGGATTTTCAAAATATGAGTTTTGCTGGAATCTGTTGATTCCGGATTCAGAGAACGCACCATGTTTTCAAAAAAACTGATTTCCGGCGTAAATGCTTTCGGATAGACCGTAAAATTATTTTTCTGATAGAAACCATTCATAATCTGGCGTGTTTTGAAAGAACTTTGCGAACTGTCGGTGGCCATATAAGCCTGAGAAGCTAAATTAGGCAAGAAGAAATAAATAAATCTCTCGTCTTCACCCTCGCCTGTCCTGTCCGAACGATAAGATTCCAAAAATTCCGGCTGTCCCGTCTGACCGATATAGGCTGTATAAACATGGAAAAACAATGTCCCGACGGCCACCAGTAAAAACAGACGGACGAAAAAATTTCCGTAATTCAGAATACCATAGCTGATTAAGGCAAATCCGATACCTATTGTAAAATAAACAGGTATGTTTGTCCCGCCGATGGATAAGATTTGCTGAATAGTGGAAAATTGCTTATACAAAACAAACACCAGACCAAATGATACAAGTGATGCCAAGGCATTTTTAACGGTTGGTAAATTTCGTAAAAAATATACCAGCAATGACGAAAATACAAGAAGTAAAAACAGGATTACTGATACTTCCGGAACCGGAAATACGGAGTTGCGGAAAACTTCAATATTGCCGGAACCGGAAAATAAAATAAAATCCGTAGCCAATAAAAAGGCAATAAACAATGCCAGCAGTGCATTATCCAGAAAATTCCGCCGCCGCGTATTCAAAACGGCTCGTTTGCCACTGCGAGAAAACCTGCCCTTTGTATCGTGATACAGAGGTGACGCCGTATTTGAGTTTATTGCTTCAGAATTTAAGTCATTTAAAAACATCAGTTATCCAATTTTTCTTTGACAAGTTTATTTACAATTGCCGGATTAGCTTTACCTTGTGACATTTTAAGCGTTTGTCCGACAAACCAGCCGGCCAGATTGGTCTTGCCGTTTTTGTAGGCTGCCACATTGTCCGGATTAGATGCAATCACCTGCTCGATAATGGCTTCAATTGCTCCTGTATCCGTTACCTGTTTCAAACCTTTTTCTTCTACGATTTTTTCCGGATTATCACCTGTTTCGCTCATGATTTCAAAAACATCTTTAGCTATTTTGCCGGAAATAACCTCTTTGGAAATAAGTTCCACCAGTTTTCCCAGATTTTCGGCCGATACCGGACTTTGCCGTATATCCAGTTTCTTTTTATTGAGCATGGCAAAAAAGTCACTCATCATCCAGTTGGCAACTTTTTTAGCATCATGACCGGCTGCTGCTTTTTCAAAGAAATCGGCAACCTCTTTATTTTCGCATAAAACGGCCGCATCATACGGTGTTAATCCCAATGTTTCCACAAAACGTTGTTTTTTTGCATCCGGCAGTTCAATCATTTCTTTTTTTATCTGATTGATATATTCATCGCTCAAAACAAGTGGTGGCAAATCAGGTTCCGGAAAATAGCGGTAGTCATGAGCAAATTCTTTCTTCCGCATAACTTTAGTCTGTCCGGTTACCGGATCAAACTGACGGGTTTCCTGACAGATTGTTCCCCCGTTTTCATAGACTTCTATATGGCGTTTGGCTTCATTTTCAATAGCCTGCATGACAAATTTTACGCTGTTAACGTTTTTCATTTCGCAACGGGTCCGCAATTCGTCCGAACCGTACGGCCGTACGGAAACATTGACATCACACCGCATGGAACCTTCATCCATATTTCCGTCGCAAGTTCCCAAATAACGCAAAATGGAACGTAGTTTCCGTAAAAAAGCCCCCGCTTCTTCCGGCGCACGAAAATCCGGTTTTGTAACAATTTCCATCAAACCGACACCGGCCCGGTTTAAGTCGATAAAACTCTTGTGCGGACTTAAATCATGAATAGATTTACCGGCATCCTGTTCAATGTGCATTCTTTCAATACCGATAATCTTGGAACTGCCGTCACTTAAATCAATGCGAATACTGCCCTCTCCGACAATCGGAAAACGGAACTGTGTAATCTGATATCCCGACGGCAAGTCTGCATAAAAATAATTTTTGCGGGAAAATTCGGAATATTTATTGATTTTGGCATTCAAACCCAAACCGGTTTTGACAGCCTGATGAACGCATTGCATGTTCAAGGTCGGCAGCATCCCCGGCATACCGGCATCAACAAATGATACGTTAATATTCGGATCATCACCGAATTCCGTGGAAGCACCACTGAAAATTTTGGATTGGGAAATAATCTGGCAATGAATTTCCAAACCGACAACAACTTCCCATTTGCCCTTGGCTGTTTCGATAATATACTCTGCCATTTTATTTCCTTTCAAACTTTGCATCTGCTTCTATTTTGGCTGCCACTTTGAAAATTGTACCTTCATCAAAAGGTTTACCGATTAACTGCATTCCCAAAGGCAATCCTGTTTTTGACAATCCGATTGGCAGGCTCAACCCCGGTAAACCGGCCAAATTTACGGAAACGGTAAAAACATCGTTCAAATACATATTTATCGGATTGTTTTTCATACTCTCATCACCAATCGGAAAAGCCGTTACCGGAGATGTCGGTGTTAAAATGATATCGCACTCTTTAAACGCATTAACAAAATCATCATGAATCAGTCGTCTTATCTTTTGAGCCTTGAGGTAATAAGCGTCATAATAACCGGCCGATAATACATACGTACCAATCATAATCCGACGTTTTACCTCAGCACCAAATCCCGCCGTACGGGTATTGATGTATAACTTATCCAGATTTTCCCCTTCTTCCCGCAAACCATAGCGGATACCGTCATAACGTGCCAGATTAGACGATGCCTCGGCCGGTGCCAAAACATAGTAGGCTGCCAAAGCATATTTGGTATGAGGTAAAGAAATTTCAACAATTTCGGCACCTCTTTCTTTCAAGAAAGCAGCAGCTTTATCCCAGTAGGCACACACTTCCGGATTCAAACCTTCCGGACGGTATTCTTTCGGCAGACCGACTTTCAACCCTTTAATGTCTTTTTCCAAAAACTGTTCATAATCCGGCACCTCTTTTTCACAAGAAGTAGAATCTTTAGCATCAAATCCGGCCATACTCTTCAACAAAACAGCGCAGTCACGAACATCTTTGGCAATCGGTCCGGCCTGATCCAGAGAAGATGCAAAAGCCATAATTCCGTAACGGGAACAACGACCGTAAGTCGGTTTAATTCCCGTACAACCGCAAAAAGCAGCCGGTTCACGAATTGAACCTCCGGTATCCGTTGCCGTTGCTCCGGCACACATATTGGCAGCCACAGCCGCTGCAGAGCCGCCGGATGACCCGCCGGGTACCAAATCAACATCTTTACTCCACGGATTTACGGCCGGACCAAAAAAGCTGGTTTCATTACTGCCGCCCATGGCAAATTCATCCATATTCAACTTACCTAAAAAAACAGCACCGTCATCCAACAAATGTGACGTAACCGTTGATTCATAAGGCGGTATAAAATTGTTCAGAATACGTGAGCAGGCTGTCGTACGAATACCTTTGGTGCAAAACAAATCTTTTATGCCAAGAGGAATTCCTTCCAAAGCACGACTGGTACCGGCGGCATAATGTTTATCTGCTGCTGCAGCCTGAACCAGCGCCATTTCGGCACATTCGGTTACATAAGCATTATAATGTTTTCCGGCTGCCATATTTTCCAGATAAGCCTTTGTTAATTCCACAGACGTAAATTCTTTCTTTTTCAGACCGTCTAAAGCCTCATGAATAGTTAATCTTGTAATTTCTTTCATTGTTCTACTCCACAACCTTTGGCACGGCAAAATAGTCATATTCTTTATCCGGAGCATTGGCCAGTATTGCTTCCTGATAATTACCGTCCGTCACTTTGTCTTCACGCAGACGCAATGTTGTTTCATTTACGGAAATCAGCGGTTCAACTTCATCAGTGTTGACTTCATTCAGTTCTTCTACCCAATTCAGAATTTTGTTAAATTCTTCCTTTGCTGCTTCTATTTTACTGTCTTCAATTTTCAGGCGGGAAAGAAAAGCCACCCTTTTGACGGTTTCATTATCTATGGCCATAGTTTTTATACCTCTTTTTTACATATTGATATTGAATGGTAGCAATATAGTATCATATTGCAAGCGTTTGAAAAGTTTAAAATTTGTGATATCAACACCGCTGCGTTCCATTATTTTCTCAGCACGAACGCTGCCGGCATTCGTTAACAAATCGGTAAGTTTTTCTCCAAAACTTTTAGTTTTAGGATAATATAGTATTTTAATTTGTTGATTTTTATCTATTTTTCCAATTTCGAGAGCTTTTAGAAAAGCTTCCGTACTGCCGCCAAGTTCATCAACAAGTCCCAACTTCTGAGCCTGTCTGCCTGTCCATATCCGGCCGCGTGCTACTTTATCCAAAGGTTGTGATAATTTGCGGTTTGCTGCAACTTTTGCCGTAAAATCCTGATAAACTTCATCCAAAGAGGCATTAAATATCTTTTTTTCAGCTGGCGAAAACGGTTTATTGACACTCAAAATACCGGCATTTTGTCCCTGGTTAATCTGACTCCAGTTAACTCCAAGCTTCTGCCATAAATCTCTGAGAACGATTTTACCGCCCAAAACACCGATAGAACCGGTTATAGTCATCGGTTCGGCAAAAATATAATCTCCGGCCAGAGAAATAAAGTAACCGCCGGAAGCCGCATATGCCGACTGCGAAACAATTACGGGAATTTTCGTTTCTTCCTTAAAACTTTTTAAGGCAAAATAAATTTCATCCGCCGCATTATAACTCCCGCCGGGACTGTTAATCCGTAGAATAACGGCTTTCAGATTCTTAATTTTCCGAATATTTTCAATATCTTCCAAAACACTCTGACTGCCGATAGTCATGCTGCTGCCAAAATCATCTTCATTTTTTCCTTCCGAAATTTCGCCAAACAAATTCAAAACCGCTATTGTCGGCAAATTTCCTTCATTCGGATACAAAGCAGCCGCATAATCATTTATATTAACAAAGTCGGCGGCACCTTCGGTTTTGAGCATTTTTTCCAGTTCGGACGCATAAAAAGTTCCGTCTATCAAATTCAGTTTTCTGCCTCTGTCAGCCGTCAACGGCGCTTCATTGACGATATCCATAAACGGCTTTTTTAAGCTGCGATTGTTGGAAATATCCAACTCTAATTCTTCCATCAGACTTCGGGCAAGACTGCTCATCTCTTCACGATATGCCGCAGAGATTTTGGAATCCGTCAATGCGGCCATGGCATTTTTATACTCATGACGGGCATAAAACTCCGGTGTCACCCCGATTTTATTCAACGCATTACGAAAAAAAGGTATTTCAATATTTATTCCGGTTAAACCGATATAGGTGTGCGGCTGCATATAAATCTTATCGAAAAACGAGGCCAGATAATATTCCATATTCCCCTGCCCCAGACTACCAAATCCCTGAGAATAGGCAAAAGTCTTTTTACCGGAAGATTTGAAAAGGGTTACGGCTCTGGCAACATCCTGTACTTGAGCCGGCTCCAGAGATGTATTGTTAATTTTGGCAACCAGTCCGGAAATACGACTATCATTGGCAGCAAATTCGATTGTCATCAGCAATTGGGAAAATGATAAACTTTCTTCTCCGGTAACTTCTTCCCAAAGTCCGGCATTTTCCGCTTCCGGAAAATTACGGTTAAAATCCACAATCAAATAAGTATTATCCGGAACTGAAAGCGCAGAATAACCTGATATGGCCGTTAAAATATATACAACAACTCCAAAAAGAATAACACCGCCGGTAAAAGTACAGAGTTTATGCAGACCGAGAGTTATCTTTTGCCATATAGAAAACATTTATTATTTCTCCGTTTTCGGGGCCATCATTTTTGCAACATACGGATATTTTTCCAGAGCTTCGGCATTGAGTTCAGCGCATTTGTTTTCAATAACCGTCTGCAATTCCGTCATAAATTCTTCTTTTGTTTTACCTTTTGCGCTCATTGGCGGCATAAATTCAAAAACAACTGTTCCCGGATAGCGCAAAAAAGAATTCTTTGCCCAGAACAAACCGGTATTGACGGCAACCGGAACAACCGGCAAATCCAAATTTTCACCCAAGAAAAAAATGCCGGATTTATACCCTTTGGTCGAACCTGGACAACAACGTGTTCCTTCCGGAAAAATTACAACCGGACGGCCGGCATCTGTTTTCTTTTTGACTTCTTCCAGCATATGTTTCATCGCACGGGCGCCGCCTTTGCGGTTTATGGGTATCATACCGTAAAAATACTGTGACCAACCGAAAAACGGCAAAAAAATCAATTCACGTTTTAAAATATAAGTCGTTGTCGGTGAAAACTGGGTAAAAGAATAGGTTTCCAAAGCCGATTCATGTTTGCAGGCATACAATACATCATGATTTTTAATATTTTCCGCACCGCGCAGCTCCAGTTTTATGCCGCCAAAAAGACGAACCCAGAACAGAGCTACAGGCATAATGACTTTATCCCAGTAAAAAATGGTTACCTTTTGCGGAAGAACGGCCAGAGGAAGCTGTATAATACAACCAATCCCGAGTGTTCCGAAGAAAAAAACATTTGTTAATAACGAACGGATAAATAACATCTTTCACTCCTTAATGAATATGTAAATGCCGGCAGACATAAACAATCAAAAATTTATTATATTCGCAAATCAGCAGACCTAATGTTCTCCAGCTCCGCCACCATTGTAAATTGACATTCGGCGAATATATCGGATTCAAAATAATTTCAAGATTGTTGTCTTGTGTAACATAAACAATCAATTCCTGCAGACTTCTCGGAATATGATAACTGGACGTAACCAACCGGATAGATTTTATATTGTTTTTTCTAATCCATTCTTCGGTTTCTTTGGCATTTTCCCAAGTATTGGTAGCCTTGTGTCCCAAAATAATTTTATTTTCATCGTCAGCTTTTACCTGAGCCTGTTTTTCTATCTGCTTTATGGAAATATCCGACGGCACGCCGGAAATAAACAATTTATCGGCTAAATTGTCATTTAAAAGCCTGATTCCTTCCGAGATACGGTTCTTACCGCCGGTCAATACAATAATGGCATCTGTTTTTGTCGTTTTATCAATCTCATAAGAATTGATAAAATGCGCAAAAAACACAAAACCCGTTCCCCAGGCCAAAAACATGATTATACAGCCATAAATCAAAAAGCGCTTCATTAAATCATTTTCTCCAAAGACCGTCGTACCGTCCAATAGGACATTCCCATTGCATAGACCAGTGAAAACAGCGGCGTTATCATTATCAGGCTCCACGCCAATGTTGAAAGCTGGGCTCCTTTAATTAAACCGCTGCCCGTAGATACCCCGTATTTTCCGACCAGAACAATACAGGGAACAGCTGCAAGCAGTCCGATAATTCCGGAAAAAAAACCGATTTTTGCAAAATTTTTAGCATATTGCCGCGCGATATAATCATCTTTAGCACCGATAATATGTAATATTTCAATGGTATTCATATTGATACCCAGACTCGTTCGGGTCGAATAATAAATTGAAAAAGCACAGATAACAATAACCATCAGTAAAACAGACAAAGCTATATTTTTCAACGAGGTGGCGAACTTTATCAGACGATTGAGCCACAAACGATGATTATCTATGGAAGCATTTTCGGATACCTGCCGCAAACCCCGCGTTACTTCATCATAATTCAGTTCGGCATCCGGTTTTAATTTAACATCCAGCAAAACGGGAAGCGGTAAAGATGAAATGTCAACTTTGTTTCCCAGCCAAGGTGTCATCAGTTTTTCTACCGTCTGGCTGTCCAGAGCCTTTACACTGGCCACATCAGAGAGTTTCTCTATATACTGCAGAACTTTATTCTGCTGTTCCAATGTCTTTTCCTTATCAATGTGTTTATTTTCATCTTCCACGGGAATAATCTGTACCGTTACCGCTCCCATAATATCCTTTTTCCAGTTATCGGCCATGGCGTTGATAGCCATAACAATAGCCAGTACCACAATAAACAGATACATATAGATAGAAGTTAAAACATACATAAAAGCGGAAGTATCATCTTCTTCAGTATTTATTTCACTACGGCGTCCCGTTACCAAATCACTTTTCATCAGATATGCTCCTCTTAAACTTTTCTTAAAGCCGGATATAATTTTGCCGTACCGTTAGACAAAGTAATCCGCGGATAATTATAGGATGAAGTCAACTGTTCGTTATGTGTTGCAATCACTACGGTTGTTCCTACTTTATTCAGTTCTACGAACAAGCGCATCAGCTTATCGGCTATTTCGGCATCAACACTGCCGGTCGGCTCGTCAGCGAATAAAATTTCCGGCCGGTTAATAACGGCGCGGGCAATGGCAATCCGTTGTTTTTCTCCGCCGGAAAGCGACGCACAGATTTTGTAAATGCTTTTATGCAATTCAACCCATTGCAATAACTCGGTCACGCGTTTATAAATTTCTTTTTCACTCATTCCGCGAACCCGCAGCGGCAAAGCAATATTGTCATATACGCTCAGATGTTCCAACAAGCGGAAATCCTGAAAAACAACACCTATTTTCTGTCGCAGTAAAGCCAGTGTATCCCGATTAGAAAAGTTTATATTATTGCCAAAAACACTCAACATTCCTTTACGCGGCTTTTTTATTAGGTATAACATATTTAAAAGAGTCGTTTTGCCCGCGCCGCTTTTTCCCGTTATAAACGTAAACGACCCCGGCAGCAGAGAAAAATAAACATTTTGCAAAACATCTTCCCGATTATCATAACCCACGGCCACATTTTGCAGGTCTATAATCGGCTGTGTTACTGTAGAACGGTTGTTATCCATTATTATCCTCCAATTTGGCAACAGGATATAACAATAATACATTTAATAAAATACTTTTTTTCTTTTATTCTGCTAATTTTTAGAATATAGTGCAAAAAAAAGAGGTTAGTATGTTAATAAGTTGTCCAAAATGCAGCGCCGTCTATCAGGTGCCGGATGGTCAGATTCCGGCAGACGGCAAAAAATTCAAGTGTGCCGAATGCGGCGAAGTATGGTTCGTCCGGCCGATTGTCGAAACAAAAGAAGAAAAGCCTGCGCCTGTTGCCGTTCCGGTTAAAAATCAGGACGTCAGTCGGGAAACCGCTCAGGTTAAGTCTCAGGTGGTTCGGCCGGAAATAACGCAGGAAGATGATTTGGCTCAAATGTTCAATCGTTTGTCACAAGATACCAAAGGTCTGTTTGGCGATAAAGAACAAAAAAGCAGTCTGAGGTCCAGATTAAAACGTAAATTAACTCTGCTCTTTTCACCGCTGATGATTAACTGCATCATTTTACTGGTTATTTTTGCTTTTACGATATTTATCGGCTATGCTAATCGTTATGAGCTGGTATCTGCCTTGCCGCAACTGGAAAACTTTTATAATAAAATGGGTGTGGAAAGCATATATAAAGGCCGCGGTTTGGTCTTTCAAAATGTTATGGCTCGAAATGTTGAACGTCACGGACGCCTTTTTGTTGAAGTCAGCGGCAAAGTAGCTAATCAAAGTTCTATGACTTCTGCCGTTTTACCAATCAAAGCCACGCTTTTACGTTCTGACGGTACAATCGAATCTGAAACTGTTAAGATTTTGACGCTGGATAAATTAGAATCGGGTTTTAACGCCCTGTTCCATATTCTGCTGCCCGATAATACGCTTGAGGAAAAAAAGGTTATTCTCGTATTTGATGCAGAATCTTTACCTCAATCAGCTGAAAAAGCAAAAAAATTCTCAGATAAAGAATAAAAAGGAGATATGATAATGTTAAGAGATGATTTACAAAACAGCTTGAAAGAAGCTATGAAAAATAAAGATATGAAAACTGTCAGCGCTGTCCGTCTGATTATTGCAGGACAAAAAGAAAAAGACGTGGAAGCACGCGGAAAAGGTTTAGAAAAAGCCAGCGATGCCGATTTGCTGTCTATGATGCAGACTATGGTTAAACAAAGAAATGAATCCATCAAAATTTATACCGAGGGCAATCGTCCGGATTTGGCTGAAAAAGAACAGGCAGAAATTGACGTTATTAACCGTTTTCTGCCGAAACAGATGAATGCGGCTGAAATTGATGAAGCCATTAAAACAGCTATTGCCGCTACCGGTGCTGCCGGAATGCGCGATATGGGAAAAGTTATGGGGGCTTTGAAGGCCGAATATGCCGGTCAAATGGATTTTGGTGCAGCTTCGGCGGCTATTAAAAAGTTTTTGGCTTAAAGATATCGGATAAACGATGAACGATGATTTACAAAAATTTCTGGAAGAACTGCGCAGCCGTATATCGATTGCCGATGTTGTCGGAAATAAAGTAAAACTAACCAAAAGAGGTCGTGAATATCTGGGTTTATGCCCTTTTCATAATGAAAAGACACCATCGTTCACCGTTAACGAAAGCAAGGGCTTTTATCATTGTTTCGGCTGTGGTGCCCACGGAGATATTGTCAAATTTGAAATGGATGCCAACGGTCTACCTTTTATTGAAGCCGTGAAAAAACTGGCAGACAAAGTCGGTATGCAGCTGCCTGCCTTATCTAAAGAAAGTCAGGAACAGACACTGAAACGAAAATCGTTGTATGAGATTATGGATATTGCCTGCACTTTTTTTGAAAAATGTCTGCGTATGCCGACAGGCGCACAGGGGCTTGCTTATTTTAAAGAAAAACGCGGTCTGAGTGATGATACCATAAAAAAATTCCGCTTGGGATATGCTCCCAATAACAACGGCCTGAAAGCATTATTGGCTTCCAAAGGCGTCTCCGAGCAGGATATGGCTGACCTCGGACTGATTGCCGTACCGGAAGACAAAAACCGCAAACCGCACGACTTTTTCCGTGAACGGGTTATGATTCCGATTATGGACAAGCAAAAAAATGTTATTGCTTTCGGCGGCCGTATAATGGATAACAGTCAGCCCAAATATCTTAATTCACCGGAAACCCCGATTTTTAACAAACGCCGTATTCTCTATAACATGAACAATGCCCGTGAAGCAGCTTACAGCGCCAAACGCCTGATTATTTGTGAAGGATATATGGATGTTATTGCTTTGGACAGCTTTAATTTCAACTATGCCGCCGCACCGCTCGGTACGGCTCTGACGGAAGAACAGGTTCTGGAAGCATGGCGCGTCTGTAACATCCCTACTCTTTGCTTTGACGGTGATGGTGCCGGCATAAAAGCCGCTATTCGTTCAATCGACCGCATTCTTCCGATTTTAAAAGCCGGTTATTCGGTTAATTATATTTTTCTTAAAGAAAAAAAAGATCCGGACGAGCTGCTGCATTCTCTCGGAGCGCAAGCCTTTGAACAGTATTTGCAAAAGGCCAGACCTCTGGTAGATATTTTGTGGCATAAGTGCAAAATGAACAAAAATACCGATACACCGGAACAAAAAGCTTTAATTGAAAAAGAAACCTTTGAGGAAGTCGCTAAAATAAAGGACAAACAAATCCGCAGCTATTATGAACAGGAAATGAAAAAGCGGATTTATTATACTTTCGGCAAAGGTTCGATTTATAAAAATGCACAACCGACAAATGAAACTCCTCTGCCGGCGGAACAAAATGAAAAGAAAATTTTCACCGGACGGCGCAAAAAACAAACTCCGGCAGCAGAAGCCGTTTATCATTTCGTAAAAAAACCGCCTCTGACAGATTTGGTTATCCGCAGCATTGTGGCGGCTATGCTGCTGTATCCCGAACTGATTGAAAAATATGAAGAAAGACTCTCGGCTTTTGAAATAAGCAATTCCCGTATAGCCAAAGTCTTAACTGAAATTCTTGAAATTTATCAGGAAAACGAACATCTGGATACGGAAAATCTGCTGGAAAGACTGAAACTTAATTTTGCGGAAGAAATCGGGGATTTATGGGAAATAAATATGTATCGTTCACAAAAATCCACATTACCTGGTTTGAAATCAGAAATTGACAACGGATTATTAGAAATTCAACTTAAACAAATAGATATTGAGCTAAAAGAATGTACAACTTTAATGAGTAACCAGCCGGAAAATTCGGCGGAAATATACAGCCGGTATCAGCAGCTTGTTAAAGAACGAAATAATCTTATTTTAGCTCAAGAATAAAAAACTGCATTTTTTCACCGAATCTTGAAAAGCAAATATTGACAAATTAAATAAAATTAACTAAAAATTAGTCGCTAGCAATTTATGTTATCCCGAGTGGATAAAAATCGATTTTTTAAGGAACGTTATGTCAGATAAAAATAATCAGGACTTGTACGAAACTGATGGTACAGATTCCGTTGCAACCGATGCAATGAGTACGGCTTTTAGACACCTTCTGAAAAAAGGTAAAAATCTCGGTTATATTACCATGGAAGAACTGAATAAAGTTCTGCCGCCGGAAAAACAATCTTCCGATAAACTTGAAGATATTATGTCATCAATTTCTGATATGGGTATCAATATCATTTCCGATTCGGATGCCGATGAAAATGAAGAAGATACCGAAGAATACAGCTATGACGACGATGAAAACGGTGATGACGATGCCGGAAACATTGATACAAAAGATTTGGGACATTCCGATGATCCGGTTCGTATGTATCTTAAAGAAATGGGACTGGTCGAACTGCTCTCACGTGAAGGCGAAATAGCTATTTCCAAACGTATTGAAGCAGGTAAAACCGTTATGATCGGCGGTCTGTGCGAAAGCCCGATGACAATTAAAGCCATTTCGGACTGGCGTGACGAACTGGTCGCCGGCACGATGCAACTGCGCGATATCGTCGATTTGGAAGTTATGTACGGTGATGATACCGAAGCTATGGTTTATGACGATGAGACTGAAAACACCAGTGTTGATGATTTGGAAAAAGTTACCAAAGAACTCAATGAAAAAAATCTTGATGAAATTGATGATGATTTAGATGCAGATATTGAACTGGACAGTGATGTTGCCGATGATATTGAAGATAATGATGACAGTATGGAAGCACTGGAAGGCGAAGAAGATGCTGACGGCAACAGTGACGGTGATGATGACGAAGAAGGCGGAAACCATAGTTCAACTTCTGTTTCTGCCATGGAAAGCATGCTTCTGGAACCTGTTTTGGAAACTTTGAATAAAATAGCCGGTTATTATGATGATTTGAAAAAAGTTCAAAGTCAGCGTATGGCCTCCATTTTATCCGGACGCAAAATCATTCCGGCAACTGAAAAAAAATATCTGAAGCTGAAAAAAGAACTGGTTGAACTGATGAGTTCTATCCATCTGAACAGCAGTAAAGTAGAACAACTGGTCGAACAGCTTAATGAGATGAATAAGCGTCTGATGAGTCAGGAAGGCAAACTCTTACGATATGCCCTCTCCTGCAAAATCAAACGCGAAGACTTTTTAGATATCTATCAAAAATCAGAACTTGACCCTAACTGGGTGGAAAAAATATCCCACCAAAAAGATAAGCACTGGACCGCTTTTGTAGATAAATATAAAGATGAAATTATCGAAATCCGTAAAAACGTGGCGCAAATGGCTCAGGAATGTGGACTGCCTATCAGCGAATACCGGAAAATGGTGGATACCATTAAAAAAGGAGAACGGGAAGCTGAACGGGCTAAAAAAGAAATGATTGAAGCCAATCTGCGTCTGGTTATTTCCATTGCTAAAAAATATACCAACCGCGGTATGCAATTTCTGGATTTAATTCAGGAAGGCAATATCGGTTTGATGAAAGCGGTTGATAAGTTTGAATACCGGCGTGGTTATAAGTTCTCGACTTATGCGACTTGGTGGATCAGGCAGGCTATTACCCGTTCTATTGCCGATCAGGCGCGTACAATCCGTATTCCGGTTCACATGATTGAAACAATCAACAAACTGGTACGGACTTCACGACAGATGTTATCGGAAATGGGACGTGAACCTGTACCTGAAGAACTGGCAAAACGGCTGTCTATGCCGCTTGATAAAATCCGCAAGGTTATGAAAATTGCCAAAGAACCGGTTAGTCTGGAAGCTCCGGTAGGAGATGAAGAAGATTCTTCTCTGGGCGATTTTATTGCCGATGAGAGTGCTTTACAGCCTTTAGATGTGGCTATTCATTCTAATTTGAAAGAAACCTGCACTAAAATTTTATCTTCACTGACACCGCGTGAAGAGCGTGTTCTGCGTATGCGTTTCGGAATCGGCATGAATACGGACCATACCTTGGAAGAAGTCGGTAAGCAGTTCAACGTTACCCGTGAACGTATCCGTCAGATTGAGGCTAAGGCTCTGCGCAAACTAAAACATCCAAGCCGTTCAAAGCGCCTGCGTTCATTTTTGGATCAATAATTAAAGTGAGACGTTACAGACATGACAGAATATTCCAATGAAGATATTAAAAGGATGAATATATCCTCCCTCGCCTGCAACAAATCCCGTTTGAAAGAACTGATTACTTTTGCCAAACTCAGCGGTTATCGTAAAATCGGCATAGCTCATTGCATTACAATGCAAAGATATGCCAGACAGCTTAAAGATATTTTGGAAAAAGAAAATTTCGAAGTCTTTGACGTAGGCTGCCGTGACAGCGGTTTGGAAGGAGAAGCTATTTCTCCCGAACTGAAAGGCCCGTCATGTGATCCGATTTCTCAAGCGGACTATCTGAACGATTGTGAAACAGACTTTAATATTAACGTCGGTCAATGTCTGGGACATGGTTTGATTTTTCAAAAATACTCTAAAGCTGATGTGACAACAATTGTTGTGAAAGATTTTGAAACGCATCACAGGAGTATTCAAAATTTCGAATAAAAAAAACTTCCGATATTTTTATATCGGAAGTTTTTTTAACTCATCTTATAAGTACCAGACAAAACGTGACAAACAGGCTTTGTCATCAAATTTATCCCTCAGAGTGGCCAACCGTTCTTTCATCATAAAAGCAAAAGCCAGACTGTGAGAAAAATTGTCTCTCAGCCAATAAACAGCTTTTTCGTCAAGCAAATCAGCATCTATGCCTTTTTGCCGAAGCATTTCCAGAACTTTATTGATGTCTTCCTGCCTCCTGCAGATTAAATTAAAATCTTCTTCTTTAGGCAGGCACGGCACAGCATAACCACGCGGACTTTGTTCTATTTTCCAATAACTGTTCAACCAAGACAAACCGCTTTGCTGTTTCAAGCTCACGATAAGAGAACCGACACATATACCGAACAGCTTGTTTTTGTTCTTTTTTTTCAGTGTCTGACAAAGCTCTAATTTTCCTGCGGAAAAATAAGCGAAGGACAAAGCTTCTTCATAATCTTTTTGTTGTTTCATATATATAATAATTGGTTAATAATGCAAAGAATGTCAAAAAAATAACAAAAAATTCCCTATTGTCAAGATATAAATCCATGCTTTTCAGAAACAAAATAAGATTTTGATTATTCGCCCCACCTCTTTAAAATTACAATGACGGGTATATTTTGTAATAGGTTATCAATTAAGGAGAAAAAACAATGAATACTTTAGATAAAACAGCACTGATTTTAACAGCTATCGGCGGTATAAATTGGGGCTTAATCGGTTTATTCGGACTGAATTTGGTTGAATTCATTTTTGGCTTTGAACCTATAATTGTCACGATTATTTATATTTTGGTCGGAATAGCGGCCGGATATACACTTTATGCCTACTTAAAAAAATAATCAGTCAAAACACAAAAATAATTCTTGACTAAGCGCTTTTCTTAGCCTAATGTTAACGGCGTTAAGCAAGGGCGCTTAGCTCAGTTGGTTAGAGCCGGCCGCTCATAACGGTCTGGTCGTAGGTTCGAGTCCTACAGCGCCCACCATATAAAAGCCTCTTCTTGATGAAGAGGTTTTTTTGTTTTAAATTCTCGGGTGCGATTTTAGCTTAAAATATTGCCTCTATATCCCTTATTTTCCGGCACTTTTCGATTTTTCATCAATCGCATTTATAAGCGCATTTGCGTGGTGGTCTGGTCGCGTATCTATTTTTAAATTTGAGTGTTTTCCCAAAAAAGATACCAAAATAGATACTTTTGGTCGGGACAGACACGACCATTTTCCCCTTAAAATTAAGGCTATTTATTTCCAACTGTTCGCGTTTCAAAACCCCTGTTTTTGTGAGCATAAAAATTTTTCAAATTATGCCGAACGATTTTTTGATTTTGCTGAGTGTTGTCTGTTGAAAGGAAAAAACAATGGATACAGACAATGCTTTTGAAACTTTGATTGAACTTCTCTCAACTCCGATAATGATTTTGCTTGATGAGCAAGAAAATGGCGGAAAAGTATCTAATTTACTGGATAATAACGAAAAAGAGAGTGTTCATGTCACCAAGAGGTGACCAATGGATAATTTAATCAATTTAATATTTAGTGCCGTTCTGGTGCTGATAGAAGAAAACAAAGAAAAAGATATAAAATACATGTATGAAAACTTAGAAGGA
>JAUNIW010000084.1 GCA_030523245.1 Pseudomonadota bacterium | reverse complement strand
AACAGGTTGTATTGCTGCCGGTTTTGCCGCCGTTTTATTTTGTTCTTTAACCGGATTTTGGGACTTTTGTTTTTTCGCCTGAGCCGGAGACGGCGAAAGAGAGTAAGTATCAGATTGAGGTTTGATGCCGAGATTGTTCAATACCCTTTTATTCTGCCGGAGTATTTGTTGTTTGGGTATATTATGCTGCTGGGTATTTGTTACGGCATTAGCCGGCATAAAAAAATTCGGCTTTTTGTTTTGCCGCTGATAAGCCGCATGAACAGTGGCAGCTCCCGTAATTAAACAGAGTATGAGTATGACAATCAGTTTTTTCATAATGACTCCTTATGGTTACAGTTTAGAAAAAAAACATTTTTTTTGTGTTAACGCGGACTTAATAACTTTATGCTAAAAAGAAAAATATGAAGATATTGTGTCTGAAATTCTTTTTGTTTTGTATTCTGCTGAATGCTTTAGCCGTATCAGCGGCAGAGGCTGCATCGCGCAGTTTTTTGATGAAGAAATGCCGGCAGGAGATGAAACAAAACCCGCCGAGTGTTGTTATTTCTTATAATTTCGGTAAGTTATCCTATAACAATAACTTATCGGCCGAAGAAATCAAAAAAGAATATGCCAAAATAGCAAAGGTCAGTGACAGCACAATATATCACGGACTGACTTTGCTTTCTTTTTATAAGAATATTGCCGTATTTCCGGTATTTTCAGAGATGAAGGACGGAATCGCCTGTGTTTATCCCGAAAAAGTTGAGGTTAAAATCGGTTTTACGGACCCGACAATTTTTATTGATAATACGCTGGACAGGAATAGTTGTGTTTATCGTAAAACTTTGCGTCATGAGTTGCAACATTTGGACGATGCGCATACGTTTCTGACATATCTGGTAAAAAACCTGAAAAAAGATACTTTGAATATTGTCAATCAGATTGGGCCGCAACTTGTTAAAGAAACAGGGACTGTAAAATGGGATTATGAACAGACACTGGATAATCTTATTGAAGATCATTACAGAAAATGGCGCGAGCGCGCCGGAATGATGGATAGTCCCGAAAATTATGCGGCAGAACAAAAACTATGCCGTTAGGTTTTCAGGGCTGCAGAAGTTTTTTTCCAGATAGTCAAGACATTCATTGATATTATCCGAGGCGATATCAATATATTCGCTGCGCTGGTCATTCGGTTTGCCGTGGCACAGGCGCATGGTTGTCATGCCGGCTTTTTTAGCAAATTCCAGATTGGAGTAACTGTCATCAATGAAAAGGCAGTTTTCAGGATTTTGACCGATTTTTTTACAGAATTTCAAATAGACATCCGGACTTTCATTTTTTTTGTAACAATCAAATTCTTCTACAGAATAAAATTTGCCGGCAAAAAAGTCGTACAATCCGATATGTTTCAAAATGGCATCACAGGCATCGTGAGAACTGGTTGAAAGGATATATTGCGGACAAGGAAGCTTTTTTATGCGCTCCAGCAAACCTTTGTACGGAACAATCGGATGCAGGTTGGCTTCTTTTCTTTTATGATAGGCGTCAAACATATCTTTTTGAGAAATACCGAATTTTTTTACAAAGATTTCTCCGCCGTCACGATAAGTCCGGTAAGACTCTGTTACCATTGCTTTCGCCGTCTGAAAGTCAAGAGGCAGTTTCAAATCTTCAATAGCCGCCTGTGCGGTAATTTCATCAAGCAAATCGTGAAATTCAGGCGTTTCACGATACAGGGTGTTGTCTAAATCCCAAACAATTACTTTTTTGTTTATCATAATTGATTCCTTAATCATTTCAGCAGATAAAAAATAACACAAAATACGGGAAGGTCAAGTAAGAAACATCTGACTTTAAATTAATTTAAGACGGCTTATATAAAAAAATAAGGAGGATGCCATGAAATTTAAAAGATTTATTGTTAATGTTTTATGTTTGTGGACCACGGTTTCTGTTTTCAGCTATAGCGATTTTTCGGCTCCGCTTGAAAGCGAATGGCCGGAAGATACCGGTAATCTTATATTGTATGAAGATAATTTAAATATGTATCTCAATTTTAACCTTAACACAAAATATGAAAATACTTCATATTTTGCGTCAGCCGGCGGTAATTACAATACCGAAGAATTTATTTTCCGGAGAGTTCTGCCAGCTTTTTATCAATCAGAGGTTCGATAACTCTCAGAGAATCTTCCAACTGAAAGGCTGACGTATCAATAATAACGGCATCCGGTGCCGGTTTCAGAGGAGCCGTACTGCGGTTCATATCTCTGTCATCACGCGCTTTCATATCCTCATAAACCTGCTCAAAGCTGATTTTATGTCCTGCAGCGTTCAGGTCCCGACAACGGCGTTGCGCCCGAACGGTTAAATCGGCAATCACATAAAGTTTTAAATCGGCCTGCGGGCAGATAACCGTTCCCGTGTCACGACCGTCATAGATAGCACCGGAAGCCGGAGAACCATCGGCAAATACAGGATTAAGGGCAAAATTTTTCTGCATGGTCAAAAGTGCGGCACGGACTTTGGGATATGCCGAAACGATAGAAGCCGCACGGCTGCCGGTATCGGAACGAAAATCTTTGTTTTCGGAAAGGGCTATCATTTGCGGAAATGTCAGTTTTTCGGCTAAAGAGGCTGCTTTGTCTTCGTCTTCCAGACTGGCACCGTCCAGAACCATTTGCAGGCCGACGGCACGATATACCATACCCGTGTCAAAATAAGCCATTTTATATTTTTCGGCGAGTGCTGCCGCAATTGTGCCTTTACCTGAGCCGGCCGGTCCGTCAATGGTTATAATCATTTTTGCCTCCGTTGAGATTTTAATTTTAATTATAGAATAATTAACATATATGTCT
>JAUNIW010000083.1 GCA_030523245.1 Pseudomonadota bacterium | reverse complement strand
CCATATAGAAATCGGCAAACTGCTGGCAGACAGCTCCATTGATATTGTGGTCGGCGTTTGTCCGGAAATGAAAGACATGCTGGCGCAGCTTCCGCCTTCCAAACAACAATATTACTTTGAAAATAAAGATAAAGTCGCAGACTTTTTAGTAAATAAACTCTTGCAAAATGAAGATACTGTCCTTATAAAGGGAGCCAGATACTCGTCAAAACTGTATCAGGTAACGGAAGAACTTTTGAAAAAGGGAGTGCAGTCTGAATGAAATGTCCGTTTTGCGGCTGTGAAGAAACACAAGTAAAAGATTCCCGCAACACCGAAGATAACACTTCGGTACGCCGGCGGCGTGAATGTCCGGAATGCGGCTCGCGTTTTACCACCTTTGAACGGGTGCAGCTGCGTGAGCTGGTTGTTGTGAAACGCAACGGCGACCGTACGGAATTTGATCGTGACAAACTGGAGCGTTCTATCTCCCTCGCCGTCCGCAAACGTCCGATTTCGGCCGAACGGGTAGAAAAAATTGTTACCTCGCTGCAGCGTAAATTTGAAAGTTCCGGCGAACCGGAAATTACCACTGAACAAATCGGACAAAGCGTTATGGATGCGCTGGCGAATCTGGATAATATTGCTTATATCCGTTTTGCATCGGTTTACAAAGACTTCCGTTCACTTCAGGATTTGGAAGATTTTGTGGCGACTATTGAAAAACTAACCAATCATGAAGATGACACAATTGTAGAGGAATAATAAAATGTCTAAGTTTGTTTCGGAAAAAATAAAAATGAAATCAGGCGCCCGTCTGGCTGCCGTACAGGCAAACTATATGATTGCTTTCAGTCAGCTGCCGGTTGACGAAGTTATTCTGGATTTTGTACAAGGAAAAGTCGGCCGCTTTGTTATTGACGACAGCGAAAGCGAAGATAAAGAAAATATGGTGGAAGTCGGCCCGATTGATACCGAATATTTTGAAAAACTGGTGCGTGGTATTCAGGGGCGTAAAGAAGAGCTGGAAAAATCTCTGAACGCTTATTTGCGCGGCGAATGGTCTTATGAGCGGATGAACGGCATAATGCAGGCTCTGCTGCTGACAGCCGTTTATGAACTGACAACAAACACCTCTGTTGATACTAAAGTTCTAATTCAAGAATATGTCGATTTGGCGTATGCTTTCTTTACAAAGAATGAACCTAAAATGGTAAACGCATTATTAGACCAAATTGCCCATGCGGTCAGAAATTAAACAAGAAGGAAAAAAATGGCTGTTCTGAAATTATATACCTACCCTGATAATATTTTACGGCAAAAATGTCATAAAGTCACCAAAGTCGATGATGAATTGCGCCGTTTTTTAGACGATATGTTAGAAACAATGTACGTTGATAAAGGTGTGGGACTGGCTGCACCGCAGGTTGGTTCGGATAAAAGAATAATCGTGATAGATCCTAATCCGAGTGATGAAGATTTGTCAGCCAGACAACCGATGTATTTAATCAATCCGGAAATCATCTGGCGTTCGGATGAAACGGTTATGTTTTGCGAAGGCTGTCTTTCTTTGCCAAACCAGAGTGCCGAAGTAGAACGTCATGAAAAAATACGGGTACATTATACAGATTATCACGGCAAAGAACAGGAAATTCTGGCCGAGGATTTTCTGGCCATTATTCTGCAGCATGAAATCGACCATTTGGACGGCATTTTATATATTGACCACCTGAGCCGCCTCAAACGCAGCCGCCTATTGAAAAAACTTGAGAAGTATTACGAAGACAAAGCGCGTGAGACTTCAAACGAAAAATAAGACCGTATTTTGAATTTCAAATCTTTTCTGATTTTGTGATTGTTGCAAAAATGTGACAATTTTTGCTGCTTATCTCTAATTTTCTTGCTAATCAGGTTTTCTTGTGATAGAGTAAATAGAAAGGCATTTATAGGAGATTGGGGAAATGTCTGAGTTAAAAGATTTTATAGACGACTGGAAAATTGATTTAAAGAATAAATCAGCTACACATAAAAGCGGCTTAACGATTGCTTATGAAGCCCGAAATGATGACGGCTCTTTACGGCTCGCTTACACAGGAATGATGTCATGGCTTAAACTAGCCTACAGCGTTACTCATGATACAAAAAAAATAGATGAGATGAGAGAAAACTTATCTAACCAATTTGTTGAAATTTATAAACAAAAAATGCAAATTCAACCGCAAATTATTCAACAAAAATCTTTAGAACGCTAGAATAGATATCCTCGGATAAACTTTGGGGTGTCTAGAAGGAACTAATAAAGGGTACTTTACATGATAACAGCTGAAGACATTGAAACATTATTAGTATCAACGAATCATCCTGATAAAATCAGAAATTCTCTGTCTAATTATTTTGAAGGACTTGATGAAAATGTTGCTGTTGCTATAGATTATCGTAACATTGATAGAATAGTAAAACCTGAAAACATTCAGTCAGTGGTTTCTCTACTTCGTGAACAAGGTATTGATGCCGTAGCATATTTTGATAGAGATGCTGCCGAACCCGGTAAATTTGTCATAACAGAATCAGGAATTTTATGTCCTAACATGAAACCTGAAGACGCATTAAAGTCAACAGTATATATTGAAAATTTAATGCTTGATAACGGTTATAACCTGTTGGGACATGCCAATCCGCAAACGGCAAAATCTTTGGTTTATTCCGCAAATCATAAAATAGGTATAGAGTCTGAAGAAAAAATAAGCACAAATGCTACTGCTACCAGTGATAAAGCTATTGATATTAAAAAATCACATCCTGATATTGAGGAATTTAAAAAAATTGAAGCTAAATATGGGGGAGATTATAAATCATTTATAGATATGATGGT
>JAUNIW010000082.1 GCA_030523245.1 Pseudomonadota bacterium | reverse complement strand
TCTTTCTAAAATCAAATTGTTGTCATAATTAGCATCATATAGCAACCCATTTAACATTTTTTCTTTTTCTGTCATAAGAAATCTCCGACTTACTAATTTCTTGAGATAATATGGCTGTTTTCCTTAATATTTATATAAATAACTAAAAAATTGTGAATTATTTACATACGCCTAAGTTATGATAAAATGCTGAATAAAATTACAAAATAGTACATACATTGCCCAGCATAAACCGCAAATAAAATAATCTTTTGGTATCAACTTATTTTTAATTAAATGGTTGATAGAATAAAGGCAATTTTATGTTTGGACAAAAAGGATTATTTAATGAAAAGAATTCCCGATGAAAAATGTGCCTCAATTTGTGGTCTGTTTTGCGGAGCTTGTCCGGCATTTCCTGATGAATGCCACGGCTGTTTTTCCGATTATGTTCGGAAATGCTGTCAAAATTGCGCCGCTCACGGCTTTTTAGAATGTGCTAAAAAGCATAATGTTGTTCGTTGTTATGAATGCGAAGAATTTCCGTGTGATAAATTGAAAGAGTTCAGCACAAAGCCTGTTATAAACGGTATATGTAATCATGCTGATGTTATTTCTGATGGTTTTAGAATGCGCGAAATCGGTGTTGCTAAGTGGATAGAAGAAAAGACGAAACAACATACTTGTCCGAAATGCGGAAAATTAATAAATTGGTATGAGATGAAATCACATTCTTGTGATTAAGTGCTTAAAATAAATAGTCCGTGGATTGCCTTAGCCGAGTCTACATAAGGTATGTCAAATGAGGATTTGGGTAGTTACACGGACCATCCCAAACAAAGTTCCTTATTTTACAAGCATTTAAGCAAGTTCTAATCCTATTGCCTTTCGGTGATTATTTTGATTCTAACGTAATATATTTTGGCGGAATTATACCACCTCTAATAACAATCAGATAATACGGAACAACCGAAAAGCGCAAGCCCAATTTTTCATCACAGACAGACCAATCTACCGGAGAAGTATCAATATCGTTAATTGAGGACAACTTTACCAAACGTTCATCAACATCCTGAGGTAGATTTTTATCTAAATTCGGCCGGATTACCGGACTGACATAAACAGCCTCAATTAAACCGTCTTTTTGCAAAACATCTAAATCTATGGAAAACAAGTCGGCATTTTCAATAAAAGGTTTGAACATATTGATACTTTTTTCGGTCCACTGTATCGGTTCTGAAAAACCACGGATAGCACGGCTGCGGCCTTCAAAACAATTTTCCATCCATTTGACAATACCGGTATGCGTTGTTTCACCACCGCTGCGTTTATAGTAATATGACAAATCGGCCTGAGGATTTTGGGCAAACGACAATATTCCTTCTGTAAGCGCCGTATTTCCTTTGGTGATATAATGATAAAGTTTTGTCATTTTAATATCCTCCTGATTTTTTTTGCATTATAGCATGAATCTTAACTGAAACAACACATTTTTGTTTCTTCTAAACGTATAAAAGCGGAAAGAGATTGTTTATTTAAAACATTGACAAAAATTTGGGACAGTGTATATTTACTGCAACTTTGAATTATTTTAGTTTGTTAATTTTAAATTTTTATAATTATGGAACAGAGAGAGAAATTTAAAAAGCTTGACAGCTTAGCTGGTGAGCTGGGTCTTCAGGCTGATGAAGTTGCTGCCTATTTTCAGCAGAAAGGACAACCGGAAACTAAAATTCCGAAAAAGGTAAAAAACTTGTATGAGGCTACCGTTAAACCGGCAAAACCCAAAGACTTATCTGCCGTTACTATCCTGCGTTCAAAGGAAATTGTTCCACCGAGAGTGATTGAACCCGGTATGTTTCTGTATGAAGACGGATTGGTTTATCCCGGAAGTATTGAGGGAAACCGGATTACTTCTGTTATTGGCTATGTCGGCAAACACAGCGGCTTGGCCGTATGCTTGAAGGACGAACAGAAATTTTGGTCGAGCGATAGGCTGTGTATCAACGTGAGCAGCAGGTTTTCCGGAATGGAAACAACGCGACGGATTCTTGAAGAGGCGCTTCGCCAGGGTAAAAGAGCCGAAGCAGCTCGGTATTGTTTTGAATATGCAGAAGACGGCGTTAAAGCCGGAGAAGCGTTTTTGCCTACACAGAAAGAATTGGATGCCGTATATCAAAACAAGGAGCGTGTTCAACATAGTCTGAGCTTAATTCATGCTTTTAACCTGAAGAAACTTTACTGGTCTTCTTCATCGGCTGGTCGAGATGCTTGGTTCTTTGACTTCAGAGATGGTACTGAAAATGGCGCTTTAGTGTCTCAAACTGCGTATGTTCGCCCATTTCTGTCTTTCACTTTTTGAAATATCTTAAACTTCTGACAAAAACACCGTTGGTTTATTCCAACGGTGTTTTTTCAATAAGAAAATCTTAATATTTCCTTGAAAAAATAAAACTTTTAATATAAAAATATTCCTTACCAATTATATTATTAAAAACAATTATTATGAAAAAAAACAAAAAAACTCTGAACGGTTATGCCGGTAGTTTGTTTCCTGATTTTGAGAAAGAACCTACAGAACCGGTAAAGTCTGCCAGAAAAGCGTTAAAACAACAGCTCCTTTGGGCCAATGCCGAAATTGAACGAATGCAACAGGCAAATAAACATCTGCAAGGCATAAACAAACAGCTGTCGACAGAAGTCGAAAGTCTCCGCCCCAAAGCAGAAGTTTATGACAGTCTTATGGGGACAAAAGGCAATTGTTTTACCACAACGGTTGTAGCCAAAATGCTGGGAATGTCATCAGCTGAACGGCTTAACGAATATCTGGCCTCAAAGCGGATACAGTATAAAACAAGTGATGACTGCTGGGTTTTGTACGCAGACTACGCCGAGAAAAAGTATGTGATGTTC
>JAUNIW010000081.1 GCA_030523245.1 Pseudomonadota bacterium | reverse complement strand
TAACATTACCATCATTACTATGATACAGAATATTGATAAAAATAAATAAGCTTAAAAACAGAACAGAATACACACATTCTTTCAGATTCATTCTGTGTATGATACAGAAAATCAGATAGAAAAATGCCGTAGCTGATACACACCAGGAAACCCCGTTATATCCAAAAGCGATATTCTGAGACAGCGGAAACGTCTGACACATCAGCACATGTATTATAAATTGCTGAATATAATTAAAAAAATTTCCACCATAGTATAAAAAGACGGCGCCTGTTAAAAATAACAGATAAGTCGGATAAATTTTTATAAATCTCGTTAATAAGAAACGTTCGCAAGATGTTTCTTTTGTCTCAAGTCTTGCTTTATATCCCAGAACACATCCGAGGCCTGACAGCATAAAAAAGAAATTGACACCGATAAAACCTTCAGCACAAAATTTTCTTATATTTTCCGTAAAAGACGGAATTGAAATGTCATTAAAAGAATCAAGATGATGTAAAACCATAAAGATGATAAAGATAAAACGCAACCCTTCATACGCAACTAATCTGTTTTTCATTTTTCACCTTTAATCAGAATAAAATCTGACCATTTCTTCCAAAATTTCCCGAACAGAGAGAGAAACAATATTATTACCTATAAAACCATTGCATTTTGCAGGATCTCCTACCAGCCGCATGATTTCATTTTTACGCAGAAATTGCGGATTTACCTCGATTTTAGGTTTATAACCGGTTATTTGTTCTAAAATATTCAAAATATCATTTCCGCAGGTTCCTTTTCCGGAACAAATATTAAGAACTTTTTCTTTCATCTCTTTGCATAAAGCAGCTTTGCAAAAAATTTGTGCCGCAAAACCGACATCTGTAAAATCCCGATAAGTTTGCATATTGCCGACAGACAGAACATCCTGTTTTTTTACATAAGCCTGTACCAATTTCGGAACCAGAAAATTCTCATTCTGCCCTCCTCCTATCATATTAAAAGGACGGATAATTTTAATATCCAGCGAATCATAAAATTTGGCGATATATTCCATGACCATTTTACTGAAAGAATAATGATTTTGAGGATTATAAGGCGTTTGTTCATCTATAAATTCTTTTGATGCGTTACCGTAAACTCCGGCGGTACTTGTCAAAACAACCCTTGTTCCCCGAGGACAAACATCAGCCAAAACATCCAGTAGATTTTCACTGCCGTGAATGTTGATATTGTATAATTCCGCAACATTACCGTAAACCGGAGAAGCAATAGCTGCCAGATGAATAACAGAAGTCGGACGATACAAATCTATTATTCTGAAAAGTTCCTCATTATTCAACAAATCAAATTGTTCGCAAATGACTTTTGCGTCATTAAAATCAGCTTTAGTCCGGTCCAAAGCCAATACTTCGGCATTTTGCTTTAAAAGTTCTTTAACAATAGACCTTCCGACAAAACCTCTTGCTCCGGTTACAAGGACACGCTGCATCATTGTTTTTTCTCCTTTAAAAGCTTATCAAGTGTTTTACTGATATTTTGAGCACATTCAAGCCATGTGGTATTGTGCCATTTTTGTTTGATTAAAACTTCGCGTTTTTTTAACTCGTCAGGATGTTTGAGATAATATTTTATCTTTTCCGCCCACTCAACAGGGTCATACGGATTGGCATAATCGACAATATCTTCACCGGTTTCCTTCAACGACGGAGTGTCAGAAGTTAAACAGAATTTGCCATAATTCAAACTTTCAGGCAGTGTTAAACTCCATCCTTCATAAAAACTGGCCAGCAATGTAAACTTACAATTTCGATATAATATATCAAGTTCATCATCTTCAGGAGTAATAAAAATAACTTTATTTTTTATTCGGCTGTCTGTATTCAGAATGTTCATAAAAGAAGCTGTTTTCCAACCGGGATGTCCGCAAATAATAAGCTGAGGCAATTTTTCTCCTTTGTGTTGTATCTTTAACAGTTCCAGATAAGCTTCATATAAAACTTGCTGATTTTTTCGGGCTTCGATTGTACCAACAGTTAAAAGAAAATCACCCTTAATACCGTACTTTGTAAAAACAGCCTCTTTTGAAGTTTTATAGTCTTCAGAAGAAGCAATATCACTTCCCCATTTTACAGCTTCTGAGCGAACCGGATGTAATCCTGTGCTTTTTTGATATTTTTCACTGTCGGATTGTGCTGTTTTTCCGCCATAAAATATAAAATCAGAAAGTGCATAGATAGCATGTAAATAGGAAGGATACACCTTAACACGCTCCTGCGGATGCGTATGCGGTACGGTAATCGGCGTAAGATCATACAATACATGACAATATGTAAAACCGATTTTCTGATGAGCCTCATATACCAGCTCAAATGATTTAGGATCAAAACCGACACCAGCCGAGAAAACAACATCAGAATTTTTAAACGGTAATTCTTTTGATGGTAACATTGTAAGATGCAGCATGTCTTCTGCTACCGAACTATCCAATTTTTCATCGCTTAACAGATGACTAAGTTTTTGAGATGGAATTTCTATATATTTACCTTTTTGCAGAGTAAAAAATATTATATCACGTCTAATTCTGTACAAATAACGCGCCAGTAGCATTTCTGTACGAGGAATTCCGCTTAAACCGCCTTTGAAAAAAATCAAGCTTAAATCATAATAAACTTTCGGTGTATCGGAATTGGACAACACAGCCGGTACAGAAAGTGAAGAAAGATAGTTGTAGAGTTCTTGTGTGCTGTCTTTCCATGTTGGCGTGTGCCAGTTCTTTTTAATATAATCTTCTTTTTGTTTTAATGCTTTTTTATCTTTTAATAAAGAAATAATTTTTTCCGCCCATTCTTTCGGATGATGTGGATTGATATATTCTACGAAATTTTTACCGACTTCTCTTAAAGGAGCAACATCTGAGCATAAACAAAATTTATGATAGTTAAGCGTTTCCAAAAGAACAACCGAATATCCTTCATAAAGAG
>JAUNIW010000080.1:1057-3013 GCA_030523245.1 Pseudomonadota bacterium | reverse complement strand
AAAAATTGCGCCTGTGCGACGGAGTGAAACGACGTCAATTCAGTCACTCCGACCACAAAACAAAAAGGACTGCCCTTGCGGCGTTTTTTTTGTTTTAAAGGACGCGAATGCGGCCGAATGCGAAGCAGCGACAAGCTGATTCGACTACCAGCAATAGGCGGGACGCGGGTACCGCCGGTTTTGCAACAGCAAAAATTGCGCCTGTGCGACGGAGTGAAACGACGTCAATTCAGTCACATTTTCTTTGTGAATCCTAAAAACAATATTATTTTCCAAACTTTGCTTGCAGACGCTCTAAAAACAATTTTGCGGCAGGAGAAAATACCTGATATTTTTTCCAAACAATATCCAGTCCGGATTCTAATTTGGGACTCAGAGGTCTGAAACAAAGTTCGCTTTCGCCTGAAGTATCAACAAGCTTATCCAGAGCTATCGCATATCCGACGCCTTTTTTCACCATAACCGCTGCATTATAGACAAGATTAAAAGTTACGACTGTATTCAGATTCTCAAATTCTCCCAGAAACCATTCGATAAATTCGTTTTTAGAAGACATCTTTCTCATGGCTTGTCTGGAATTCAAAAGAGGCAATCCCCTCAAATCTTCAAGTTTAATTTGTTTCTTTTCGGCCAAAGGACTGTCTTTTCTCATAATAACACCCCAGACGTCTTTCCCCGGCAATGTTATATAGTCATATTTTGACAAATCCACGGGTTGAATCAGAATTCCGAAATCCAATAAACCTTTATCCAGTTTTTCCGTAACATCTCCCGCATTTCCGGACTGAATATGAAATTTAATATCAGGATAATCATCTTGAATTTCTTTGATAATTTCAGCTATATACTGCATAGAATCGGTTTCCCCGCCTCCTATATAAATATCACCTGAAACAATATCATGTATTGAGCGGAATTCCGCCTGCGTCTTTTCAACCATATCAATAATTTCCTGAGCACGTTTCCTAAGTATAATCCCTTCCGGTGTCAGAACAATCTTATGCTTTCCTCTTACAAAAAGCTGCTGCTTCAATTCTTTTTCAAGATCTTGTAACTGTCTTGTTAATGTCGGTTGTGTCAGATGCAAAGAATTTGCCGCACCTGTAACAGAACCTTCTCTTGCCACCGCCAGAAAATATTTTAAAACGCGGATTTCCATACTATTCTCCCAACCAGTCTATTTTGTTTCCGTGCGCCTCGATTAAACAGAATAAATCCGTTGTTTTCAGATAAACAGTCGTTTTGTTATCATTCAAAGGAACGGCTATCATGGCAGCATCCCGAAAATATTCATCTGTAAACACCTTTGTTACCCTCTTTTCATCGTTAAAAACTCCAAATGGCGAAACCGCACCGGCGGACAGCTTTAACAAATTAAACAAATCCTCATCTTTGGCAAAAGATAATCTTCCGGAACCGATTTTTGATTTTAACGCTTTCAAATCTGTTTTTCTGTCTTTAGGAACCAAAATCAAATAATATTTTTTCTTATCCGTAAGAAAAAGACTTTTTGCAATAACACTGCTGTCTGGTAATTGTAATTTTTCACCATCCGAAACCGTAAAGATAGGGGCATGTTCTATCAATTTATATTTAACACCTGATTTAATCAGGATATCAAGAATATCATACCGACTGACACTCATTCTGTTTCATCCCCCTTAAACTTTATTATTACGGTATTTTTCCCGAAATTTTATTATTCAAGGTTTTTATACACAAAAAATCTCTGCATTACTAAAGAAATTTTCATTTACAGGCTCGGGGGGATTGGCTCCGCCGCCACTGCACTCATCGGCTTTACAGCCGACCGGCGTTCTCCCGCCCGCCTCTCGTTTGTGGTCAAACCCGCTTCCCGCGGCTTCTTATCCTCAAAACATCTTCTCATTTACAGGCTCGGTGGGATTGGCTCCGCCGCCACTGCACTCATCGGCTTTACAGCCGACCGGCGTTCTC
>JAUNIW010000080.1:0-957 GCA_030523245.1 Pseudomonadota bacterium | reverse complement strand
CCGCCCGCCTCTCGTTTGTGGTCAAACCCGCTTCCCGCGGCTTCTTATCCTCACGGCTCATACCAATAAAAAAACCACCCTTTCGGGTGGTCTTTTTATTGGTGAACAGAGAAATAGCGAACTCGCACGAAAATCAGTCATCAATCTCAACTTTTTCTTGGCTCACAGTGAGGAAATCTTGGCGATGAAAGAACAAGTCAAAATGATAAAGGAATTACTTGCTGCATAAGGTCAGATTACATTACAACAAAAGCCAAAATAGAATTGATTTGAAGCTAGAAATAAAATCATTATAAAAACATAAATGTCTTCAAATTGTAGATTTTCTATCTAGGGGAATATTCCAAAAATACGAGCATAATGACGAGAGTTATTATGAAATGAAAAAAAAATTCATTGTTGAAGATTATTTGCTATTTAAATAAAAAAATACAGGAAACCTTACGAACTATTTACGAGGAACATTCAGAACCCCATCCGCAAGGATTTACTCCTGTTACATATTATATGGCATACAAATGCTAAAAAAATCAATAACTTTCCTAAAAATATAGCAAAATTTATTAGGAATATGTTATTAAAGCACTTTGATAAACATTGTACATTTTTAATTCTTCATTTGATTTTTCCTAATAACTAATTTAAATATAACTATTATGGATGTTGAAGTGGGGAAGTTATGATTGATTTATTTAACGATAGTTCATATAAATTTGAAAGTAATTTATTATCAAGAGTGAAAAATTTCTCTCTTGTTCCTAGTCTTGATAATGCTTTAATACCACTTTTTGAAGCAGTTACAAATTCTATCCATGCTGTACAAGAACGTTTTAATAATGCATGGACAGAAAAAGGAAACATCGAAATTTACATACTTCCTAGAGAAGATAAAAAGGTTAAAGATATTGAAATTGAAGATAATGGTATTGGATTAAATTATGATAATTTCAAATCTTT
>JAUNIW010000004.1 GCA_030523245.1 Pseudomonadota bacterium | reverse complement strand
AACCTGTTCCGGAACCGGCGGCCATACAACCCGTTTCAAAACCGGTAACAACAACGGCCGACCATCCGCCTGTTTCTTTCGGCACGATTTCCGCCGATGATACGCCTGCTAAGCAAACACAACAGAAGTCAACCGCCCATGCTCCTGCGCCCGCTCCCGAAAAAACAACAATAGCGGCACAAACCGTCGATGAGGCTTATGAAGAAAGGCAAAAAGAATATAAAAATGACCTGCAAAACATAGCAAAAGGTCTTACCGTTGAAAATCCGCGCCTCTCTAAAATGACAAAAGACTTTATAGATGAAGAACACAAAATTCACATTCCCGCCTTATAAAAAACGAAATCGCTTCAACCTGCCCGAATTTCTAATTATCACCGATTCGCAGAGCTTCAATAAAGGCTGACTGCGGTACCTCCACTTTTCCGAACTGCCGCATACGCTGTTTACCTTTCTTTTGATTATCCAGAAGCTTGCGTTTACGCGTAATATCACCGCCGTAACATTTTGCCGTTACGTCTTTACGCAAAGCAGATATCGTTTCACGGGCAACAATGCGGCCGCCGATAGCCGCCTGCAACGGAATTTTAAACAAATGCTTCGGTATCAAATCTTTCAACCGGCCGCAAATTTGCCGGCCGCGCGCCTCGGCCTCCGAACGATGACACAAAAAAGACAAAGCATCCACCGGTTCTTCATTGATTAAAATCTGAACTTTTACCAAATCGGACGGCGCATAACCGATAAGTTCATAATTAAAACTGGCATAACCGCTGGTAATAGATTTCAACCGGTCATAAAAATCAAAAACAATCTCGCTCAGCGGAATTTTATATACAACCATAGCCCGATTGCCGACATAGGTTAAATCTTCCTGTTCGCCGCGACGTTCCGTACAAAGTTTCAGAACCGATCCCAGATACGTATCCGGCACCATAATCGTCGCCTGCACCATCGGTTCCTCAATCAGCTTAATCGTTGAAACATCCGGCATATCGGCAGGATTATGCAGCATAAGCTGTGTTCCGTTCGTCAAATAAATTTTATAGGCAACGGACGGCGCTGTCGTAATAATATCCAAGTCAAATTCTCGCCCGATTCGTTCCTGAATAATATCCATATGCAGCAAACCTAAAAAGCCGCAGCGGAATCCCTGTCCCAAAGCCGTAGAATTTTCCGGCTGATAGTTAATGCTGGCATCATTCAGTTTTAATTTTGCCAAAGCATCTTTCAATAAGCCGTATTGACTGCTGTCAACCGGAAATATCGAGCAAAAGACCACCGATACAGACGGTTTAAAACCGGCAAGAGGCTCGGCACACGGAAATTTATTATCCGTAATCGTATCTCCCACCTTACAGTCTTCCACACTTTTGATACTGGCGGTAATAAAACCGACTTCACCGGGATAAAGCGCCTCTACATCTTTCATTTTTGGCGTAAAAATTCCTATTTTATCAATCACATAATCTGCGCCGTGTGACATCATACGGATATTCTGTTTTTTGCGCAGTACACCGTCTTTAACCCGCACCAAAATGATAACACCCAGATATGAATCATACCAGCTGTCAATCAACAATGCTTTTAACGGCGCATGTTCGTCACCGGACGGTGCCGGCAACTTATGGACAACGGCTTCCAAAAGATTATCTATTCCCTGTCCTGTTTTTCCCGAAACTTCAATTGCATCAGAAGCATCAAGCCCGATAACATCTTCTATTTGCTGTTTAACTCTTTCGGCATCAGCCGACGGCAAATCAATTTTATTGAGAGCCGTTACAATCTCATGATTATTGTCCAGTGCCAGATAAACATTCGCCAAAGTCTGCGCTTCTACGCCCTGAGTTGCATCCACAACCAATACAGAACCTTCGCAAGACGCCAGAGAACGTGACACTTCATAGGTAAAATCGACATGTCCCGGCGTATCAATTAAATTCAGTTGATAATTTTTACCGTCTTTAGCCTGATAGTTTAACCGCACGGTTTGCGCTTTAATCGTGATACCGCGTTCTTTCTCGATATCCATGGAATCCAGAACCTGCTCCGTCATTTCCCGTTGTTGCAATCCGCCGCAGAATTCAATCAGACGGTCAGCTATTGTCGACTTTCCGTGGTCGATATGGGCAATAATGGCAAAATTGCGGATTAAACTTAAATCAGACATAATTTCTCCTTTTTTCTGCCGCCAAGATAATTTATTTTTTTGTTTTAATCAATAATTATTGTCAAGACACTAAAAATATGCTTTAATTGTTAAAAAAGAAAGGAATGCATACCATGCGTAAAATGATTGATATTGATTTCGGGTCATCTCGTTACAACGAACTGGTGGAGCTGCGGTATAAAATATTATTAGAACCGCTGGGATTGAAATTTCTCGATTCGTTCCGTGACAAAGAAGCCGGTTATCTTCACATAGGTTGTGTAGAACAATTGGACGATAAACTTGTCGGCGGACTGATTCTGGCACCTGTTGATAATGAAATAATCCGGTTAATGCAGGTGGCCGTTGACACTGTTTATCAAGGAGAAGGCGTTGGCCGCGAGCTGGTAAAATATGCGGAAAACCGCGCCAGAGAAGCCGGATATTCGCAAATTGTCATGCATGCCATGCTCTCTGTTGTCGCTTTCTACGAAAAAATAGGCTACCGTGCCGAAGGTGATACCTTTGAAGAACAAGGTATTACTTTTATGAAAATGAAAAAGGATTTGTAATTTGACCATATCCAAAAATCTCATTGCCGCTTATCTCAGTCATCGTTTTTTTAACACTTACGATGCGGCTGGCAATGATTTGGCACAAAAAGCCCTGCAAAAACTTGAGCAGAAACTTCCTCCTGCCGAATTTGAAAAATACAAACAACTGGACACGGCCACACGCAAGATAATCAATTTAATTTCGGAAGAAGATGAACACGAAAATAAACCCGTTGCCGAAAAATGTATTAAAGATTATGAAAAACTGGCGGATGACGAACATTTGCCTAAAAAAATCCGTATTAAGATGTATGACCTTGTCTTAATCGGACATGAAAAATATCTGGAAGGAAACTCTTCTTTTCTCAATATTTTGAATAAGAAGCTGAATCTGCTCGATAAATCATATATTTCCGATTTAAAACACACCGCCATTCTCATTAAACAACATGCCGACTGTCTTGTTCCGGCTTTACCGCAGCAAATGCTGCGTCTTGTCTGTCGCAAGCTTTCGGCTGAGAACTACCCTTATCCTGCAGAAACAGAGAAAATCAAAAAAGATGACATTGAAGAAAAAAAACAGCAGCAAAAAACACTGGCCCGCCAAAAGTTAAAAGAAGTAGAAAAAAAACTGGCCGGAAATATATCTCCGGATGAGCGAATAGAACTTCTGCAACAAAAATTCGATATTCTGCCAAAATGCGGTTTCGGCCGTTTGAAAACCTGTCAGGCCAAAGTAAGAGTCTGCCAGAATCTGCAATATCACGCAGAACTTCTTAACTATCCGGAAAAAGTTGAATTCTATTCCCGTGAAGAAGAACATCAGATGAAACTGGCTGAAAATATCATAAAATATATGCGGCTGCGCCAGAAAGCAAAAAGCCTCTAAGCCTCCAAATACATAGGACTTTGCTTGTAATGCTTAATCAGATATTTAAGCAGAACTCCGATAATAGCGGCACAAGGTACGGCAATAATCATTCCCAGCAATCCCAACAAAACGCCGCCGGCCAGCAAGGCAAACATAACCCAGACCGGATGCAGACCGATATTTTCCCCTACCAGTTTCGGCGTTAAGAAATTACCTTCAACAAACTGACCGATACCAAATACGACCAAAACAGCCGCAATTTTAGGAAATGTTCCATACTGTGTAATAACTAAAGCCATAGCCATCAAAAAACCGGAAATACTTCCGACATACGGAATAAAAGAAATAAGTCCGGCCAAAAAACCAACCAAAACACCCATATCCAGACCGACAAGCCACAAACCCAGCGAATAATAGCTGCCGAGACAGACGCAGACCAGAGCCTGTCCGCGCAGATAACCGGAAATAATACGGTTAACTTCGTGCATTCCCTCCAGCAGGGACTGTTTATGTTTATGCGGAATCAATTCGTAAATCTTAGCCACAAATTTATGCCAGTCACGCAGCATATAAAAAGCAACCACAGGTGAAATCAGTAATAACGACAGCACATTGATAAAAGCAAACCCGTTAGCAACAATACTTTGCACAACTTTCCCCAAAATCCTCAAATAATTTGACATATTTTCCTGCAGCATACTTTCCAAATTACCATAATTCAAACCGAAACGGTTTTTAAGTTCTTCGGCTAACGGCATAATCTTCTGTACAAAGGCCCGAACATATTCCGGCAATTTCAAAGCATATTCTGCTGCCTGAGAAAAGACGGCGCTGCCAAGCAAAATAAGCATAGGCAGCAAAACCAGCAGAGAAAGCCCCATAACAACGGTTGTTGCTACCGTACGCGACGTACCACTGTCTTTGGAAACCTTACTGACCAGCGGATCCAAAAAATAGGCCAGAACAATTCCCACCACAAACGGCAGTAAAACCGACCGCAAAGCATACAAAAAACCACCGCAGATGACAAAGACGCACAAAATCAGCATATACCGCTGTCCGTCAACATTTTTCTTAGCCATTATCTTACCTCAAAATATAGTAATTATTTCCGGTTTCATAACTCAGCCCGATTTCCTGCATAGCATTCAAAAGTTCATCCGTTGAACCGTTAAAGTTAATCGTAAAGCTGACCTTTCCGCCACCCAGACTTTTAATATCAATATTATCGACTTGCGGCAGATTGCTGATAGCCGAGTTTTTAGCCAGCCAGTCCTGCATGTTGCCGTATTCATAAACGGCATTCAATGCACCATTGGCCGCAGAACCTTTCATACTTTCCGATTCCCGCTCCATATTGGAAACAAAAATAACGCTTTGTTCAATAGCTTTATCCAGCAGGTTTTCGCTTTTATCATTATAAACAGAGAAACTGTTTTCGCTCTTATTTTTTTCATTTTTGACGGTAATTTTTAAATCACCGTTTTCCTGCACTACGGCATAAATAACATAGATTTTATCCGAACCGAAACGCTCCGATACAGTGCTGTATAAAGCCGATCCCATATATAAAGCATTTTCCGCGGTCAATTCCGGAATATCCTGAAAACGGGCATCAGCTGTCTGGATTTGCATTGTTCCGAATTTTATCAGCCCTTTGCTGCGCCAGTTTTTACGCCAGATATTTTCTTCTTCCCATAATTGCGGTCCCGTATACACTTTTTCTTTATATACGGGAATAACCAACAACTCGGTTGCTTCTACTTCAATCATATTATTTTCGGCCAGATAATCTTTTAAAAGCGGTTCATTTATCTGTACGGTCAGTAAAGCCTTATATTTATTGCCGCCGGCTTTTTCTTCCGATACACTGACCGACTGTATAAAATGGAGAATTTCTTCATCACTCAGACTGCCCAGACTCTCTGCATTCTCAGCAGAAACCAAACGGCCTGCCACCTCCATAAAACCCTGCCGCTGAGCATTCTGCATAGCTTTATCCTTGGCCTGTACTGAATTTTCGGCTTCAACATCTACGGGAATCTGTGCTTCAAAACTTATTTTTGCAACTGCCGGAAAAATCCACAACATTGCCACCAAACAAACAACCGCTCTTTTCATAAAAATTCTCCTTGAGTCTTTTAATCTAAAATAGTATAGCTTAAACAAAAAAGCAAAACTTTTATCATTTATTTTAATCGAATTTTAAAAAATGAGCGGTTAAGTAAGGATAAATAAATTTTTAACATATTGTATAAGGACGTCTCTGATGATAAAAAGCACCTACATCCAAAGCCTGTTGGAACGGGCAAAAGAAAACATTAAAACCATAGTACTTCCGGAAGGCGAAGATGAACGTGTTTTAATTGCCGCCCACACCATTACGACAGAAAAAGCAGCAAAAATCATTATTCTGGGCGACACAGACAAAATTAAAAAATTTTATGCAGACAAAGGATGGAACCTTGATGATATTGAGCTTGTCAAACCGGAAGAAGATGCCCGCCTGCCCGAATATACCGAATTGCTCTATAACCTGCGCAAAGAAAAAGGCCTGACCCGCGAAGATGCAGCTAAACTGGCTCTGAATTACAACTATTTCGGTACATTGATGATAAAAGCCGGCCATGCCGACGGTATGGTTTCCGGTGCCAATCATTCAACGGCAGACACGGTTCGTCCGGCGTTACAAATTATCAAGTCTGCCAAAAAAGGCTGCAGCGTTTCTTCTTTTTTCATCATATTGGCCAACAACAAACCTTATATTTTATCTGATTGCGGCATTATCATAAATCCGACAGACAAAGAACTGGCCGATATAGCGCTGAATGCTGCCGAAACAGCACTTCATCTTCATATTGAACCGTCTATTGCCATGCTTTCATTTTCTACAAAAGGTTCGGGAAAAGGCGAAGAAGTTGATAAAGTTTTGCGTGCAACACAAATGGTTGAAGCAGCCCTGCAAAGTGACGAATATAAAAATACCGGCATTCAGATTGACGGTGAATTACAGGCTGATGCTGCCTTAGATTCTGTTGTAGCCGCTAAAAAAGCACCGCACAGCCATGTCGCCGGACACGCCAGCGTTTTAATTTTTCCAAACCTTGAAGCCGGAAACATCAGCTATAAACTGCTGCAACGTTTAGGCGGTTGTGAAGCCTACGGTCCGATTCTGCAAGGTTTGAATGCACCGGTCAATGACCTTTCCCGCGGCTGCTTTGCCGAAGATATTGTGGGTGTTATTGCCATTACCTGTATTCAAGCAACAAAGTAAAAGGATTATGCCATGAAAAAAATTCTTGTCATCAACTGTGGTTCCTCTTCGTTAAAATTTCAACTCTACAATGTTGAGAACAACAATTACAATGTTGTTTCAAAAGGTATTGCCGAACGCATCGGCCAAAATAACTCCGTGTTGAAATACCAGCATTTAAATGCCGAAAAAAAAGAAGAACTCGTGAATATGCCGACCCATGCGGAAGCAATCAAGAACGTTCTGAAATGCCTTCTGAACGGCGCCTTGACTGACCTGCAGGAATTAAGTGCCGTCGGCCACCGTATTGTTCAGGGCGGAGACATTTTTAAAGGTTCCGTTTTAATTACCGACAAAGTAATTGAACAAATTGCCGAACTGTCAGATTTGGCGCCGCTGCATAATCCGGCTCACGTGTTGGGAATTAAGGCTGTTAAAGCCGCTTTGCCTGACATTCCTCAGGTTGCCGTATTTGATACGTCTTTTCATCAGACTATGCCGCCGGAAGCATATCGTTATGCTCTGCCCGAAGAACAATATACCCGCAACAAAATCCGCCGCTACGGCTTTCACGGCACTTCACATAAATATGTTTCGGAACGCTGTGCCGAACTCATTGGCAAAAAAGGCAAAATAATAACCTGCCACATGGGCAACGGTGCTTCCATATCGGCTATAGACAACGGCATTTGTCTGGACACATCCATGGGATTTACGCCTCTGGCCGGAACTATTATGGGAACACGCTGCGGCGATATTGACCCGTATATTCCGCTTTACATTCAAAAGAAAGACGGCCTCACCCCGCATGAAGTCAATGAACTGATGAATAAACAAAGCGGGATGCTGGCACTATGCGGCTATTCCGACAACCGCGATATTGAATCCGGTTATTTAAACGGAAACGAAAAATGTATTTTAGCAACCAAAACTTATGTCCATGCCCTCTTAAAGTATATCGGTGCGTATATTGCCGTTTTGGGCGGGGTTGACGCTATTGTATTTACAGCCGGCGTAGGTGAACACGGTGTTATCATCCGGCAGCTTGTTATGGAACATCTGGCCTATCTCGGAATAAAACCGGATTATGAAAATAACAAGAAACACGCTACGGAAATCATGATTTCCACACCGGATTCCAAAGTTAAAGTCTTTGTTATTCCGACTGATGAAGAGCTTGTTATTGCCCAAGACACTTTACGGTTGGCACTACACGAATAAAAAGACAACTCATAAGATATATGATTTATGGCTGATATGTTGACAATTTGTAAAAAATTATATTTGATAAATTTTTGGACGATTGATAAGATAAAAACATCTACTTTAAATACACAATCAAAAGGTAAAATATGAAAAAAATATCTATTATTATCCCCATTTACAATGTTGAAAAATATCTGCCCAAATGTTTGGACTCTGTCATCAACCAAACATGGAAAAACATTGAAATCATTTGCGTTAACGATGGTTCTCCTGACAATTCCTCCGCCATACTGGAATCATATGCAGCCAAAGATCCTCGTATCAAAATTATCAATCGTCCCAACGGTGGAATTTCCGCAGCCCGCAACACCGGCTTAACCAATGCAACCGGAGATTACATTTTTTCTTGGATTCCGATGACTATATAAATCAGGAATGCTTAAAAGAACTCGCTGACAATATCGGAGATGAAAATCTCATTTATTCTCAAATAAGAAACTTCAGTAATCAAAATTCCAAAATCATCAATCGCAATTTCGACTCTCCGCGCGCTTTCACCCGTACCTGCTTTGTCTGGGGCTGTCTTTATAAAAAAGAAATCCTTGAGGAATTGCGCTTTCCTGAAGGCATGTGTTACGAAGACAAACTATTTTCATTTTCACTTTTTGCTAAAATCGGCTTCAAAAAATATCCAGTTAACGAAAAAGCCTGCTATTTTTACCGTGGCGACAACCCAAACAGCATTACCCACAATTCCAAACATCTCAAAGACACAATTCTTGTAGCCGAGCAAATGGTACAGACTTGTAGCGGTAATCCCGAACTGCTGGATGCTTGCCTGTTTATGCTCACAAAAAGCATTCGCGGCATTATAAAATCCTACGAATATTCGTTTGCTTTGAAAAAAGACATTTTCAACAATTGCTTTGTTCCACTGATTAACCATCTGAACCCAAGTAAAGAAATGTTTGCGGACAACAAAAGCTGGAATGAATTTCAAAAATATTGCCGGTATAATAACATCAAAATCGGTTTCATCCACTTTCTAAAACTGTTCAAACGCCTACAGCGTAAAATTTTCTCTTAATTGGATGGTGCGCTTCACTTTGCTCGAGCTTTTTCTTTAATAAAACTTAAAACTGTCAAACAAATCCTTTGCCTGAATCTCATACAGAATTCGGCCTTGATTCTGATTCAGGCTGAATACCCAGCCGGCAAAATATTTCTGATTTTCCTTTATAAAAGACGGAACTTCTTTTTTCGGAATTCGTGTAGATTTGAGCTTTACGGACAGAAAATAACTTTCTTCATCCATTTTATAAATATCAAAAGCATAAATCAGCCCCACCTTTGTTTCAATCTCCAGATGATGCGGCACCAATTCCGGAAAATCCTTTTCCAACTCCTTTTGATAAGCAATACCCTCATATTCCAAAAAGGCCAGCGTTCCAATCAACTTCTGTAAATTAAGAGACCTCGGCAGATATATTTCCAGAGCCTCCATAGACAGAACCGTTTTGCCCAGTGTTATCCGACTGATAACACCGGCCGGTATCTCCAGCAGCGGAAAAGGTATCCAGGCACTGGCTTCACCGGAGAATCCCCGTACCGAACTAATCGTATAAACATAAGGATATTTTTCGATTCGGGCATAACGGTTTTCCCCTCCGTTTATTCCGGAACCGATAATAACTCTGTCCAGCAGCTTTTCTTCTGCATCGTATGTTTCTACCACGGTTCCCTGAAATTGCTCGTCACCTTCATCCGTATCGGCTGCCAACAGCAGATTTTTTTCATATTCTGCCTTATCCGCTTTAGACACCGTTGTAAAAATAGCATTGTTAACCATATAATAAAAATCAGATAACTGTCCCGTATTTACAAAATAATCCGCAGCTTCTTTAAAATACCAGACGCCGTCTTTGGCAAAAATATTTATTTCGCCGGTTTTCGGTGTTATCATCCTGATATGCCTCAACTGTTGAATATTGTCCTGCGTATTTTGAAAGACATAATGTCCGAGAACATTTTCACCGGCTTTCAGACGGGCAAACCAAACCGAAAAAACAGCCAAAAGCAATACGACAAAAACACCTATTCCGGCTCCGAGCAAATATTTTTTAGACATGGTATTTTTCCTCCATTTTACGGTTATTATAAATATAGCGCCATTTCAAAAGGGCTGCCAGCAGCAAAACAAGAAACAACGGCAGCAAAACAATCTGCCCCAGCATCATTTTGATAACTTGGGAAGAATATGCCGTTTTCATACCGTATTCAATATTTTGCAGCCTTTTTTCATCTTGAGCCAGCTGTTGTCCGGCCTGACTAATCTGCCAAAGCCGGCTTAACTGAGAAGCATCACCGCCGCTGCTTTCATAAAGCATACGCCGCTGCTCGACTACATTATTTTGTAAATCAATATAAGCCGCACCGGCTTCATTGTAAAGATGTTCCCAGATTTGCTGACTAATGCTGCTGCGGTTCAATAAAGCTTCATTCAAAGGCAGCTTCTCATAAATTTCATTGCCCAGCATATAATCAATCAAAGACCTGAATGCTCTTGCATTGCCGCTTTTTTCTATAATGCTGTAGGGATTGAAATCAGGAGAGTTATCAGAAACCCAGAATTTATCTTCCAGCATATCGACATCACTGACAACGGCAACTTGTCCGCCGGTTTTTGAAACAGATAAAAACGGCGGCATCACCGAAAAAATCTCAGTATCCCTGTAAGGATTATCTTGATACAAAGATGTAAAAGTTCCTTCCAATACAGCTCCGAGAAGTCCTTTTTCAGAAACGATAAACGGTTTAACCGTAACAGCCGGATTATCCTTCACCTTGAAAACCGCTGCCTTATTTAAACGCAAAACCGGCAAATTTCGGCCGAACTGTTCATCTGTTTTACCGTTATCAACCATTTCAGGTTCTAACGCCACACGCCAGTGATTCAAAAAATCAACAATCTGCAAATCTTCCATATTTGTCAGTTCCGACTGGCTTTCCGTATAAAAATCAAAGAAAATTACAAGTTTTCCTCCCCGCAAAACAAACTGATCCAGACCGTAGCGCAAAGCCATTGATATATCTTTAGGATTTATCAAAATAACCATATCCACTTTATTTGAAAAATCATACATGGACGATGAAACACTGAAAACATTATAATCATTTTCCAAATTCAGTAAAATTGACCGAAAACCATCCAGATTCTGCGTATTGTCCAGATATACGCCGATTGTCTTGACCCGTTCGGGCTCAGTCAGTTTCAACAGGGCAACATCGATATCCTTTTCAGCGAACGGCCGGCGCTGAATCAAAAACTGTTTTATAACTTCTTCCCGTCCCGATTCATCACGGATAACTGCCCCGAAATAATCCCTGCTGCCTTTATTATTTGTTTCAAAATAAAGACCTTTTTCCAAAACATCCGTTTCCAATGCCGAATACGGTTCAACATAAGTCATATTAACCGTAACCATACCTTGCGACAAAAACGCATAACGTTTCAAAAGCCTTTGGATTTGTTGAACATAATGAAAATAATCCACATTACCGTTAACATAATCTTTTGCGGCAAAAATATCGATACTGACCGGATTTTTCAAATTCTTCAGCAGTTGTCTTGTTTCTTGTTTCGGCGTATAAAACTTGGCTTGCGTTAAATCCGCTTTACCCGTAAAAATATTAGTTAAAGCAAATTCCAAAAGAGCAATACCGGATAATACCAGAAAAATAAACAAAGACAATTTCCAATAACGGGAATGCCGGACGCTTTGTCTGAACTTAACGATTTCAATATTGAACACAATAAATGCACCCGTCAGCAAAACAAAATAAAGCACATCGGGCACACCGACTTCCGCAAACAAAAAATTATTGTATATCGCATACAAATAAAAATACGGCAATGCAACAAATATGGCAGCAAAAAATACGCCCAGCAGATAAGCCAGCGTCATACTGCGGCTGAATGCGGAAATAAAACCGCCCAAAGCACAAAACAAAGCCGTAACCAACCACAAACCGGCATAATCCATACAAATATTTTGCCAGTCTAAAACCAGCCAGCCGGCGCTGTAAAGAATAAACGGCAGCAAAAATAAACTCATTAGACAAAAAAACATAAAAACCGCCGTATATTTTGCCAGCACCAGATAAATGAGGCGAACCGGCTGCGTCAAAATAAATTCGGCAGTCCCCGAGCGGTATTCTTCAGCCCACAAACGCATTGATATCGCCGGTATCAAAACAGCCAAAATTATCGGCTGCAGATAAAACAGCGAATACAGAGACGAACCATGAATATCCAGATATTCCCCAAAGTAAAAAGCGGAACCGACAGAAACAAAAAGGTAGATAAAAAAGACAATATATGCCAGCAGGCTGCGGAAATAACCGCGGAATTCTTTCAAAAATAGAGTTTTGAACTGTTGCATAATTATACCTCCGTAACCTTTTTAAACGATGCCAGCAAATCATTTTTTGCCACTTTTTTAAAAGAACGCAGACTTTCATCAGCTGCTAATTTTCCCTGATGAACCAGTAAAATCCGTCCGCCCAGCGCTTCGGTATCTTCCAGCGCATGCGTAGAGATAATCACGATATGTTCTTTGGCATAATTTTTAATAATTTTGCGAATAGTTTCCTTTTGCAGCGGATCCAGTCCTTCCGTCGGCTCGTCCAAAAGCAGAACCTCCGGCTCGGCCAAAAGCACCGAAGCCAGTTCCACCCGTTTTTTAAAACCTTTGGACAAGGTATCCAGACGTTGTATCAAAACATTTTCCAGCTCCAGCTGTTGCAAAACCGTTTTTATTTTCTCGGCAATCCGTTCAGGGGTAATTTTTCTGATATTCGCCACAAACTCTAAAAACTCGCAAACCGTCATTTCTCCGTATAAGGAAGAAATCTCCTGCACATACCCTGTTTTTTGCAAATATGCCGTTTTATCCTGCCGCAAATCAGTACCGTTTATCAAAACATCACCGGCATCTGCCTCCAGATAACCGCTGATTATCCGCAGCAACGTAGATTTACCCGCGCCGTTTTCCCCCAGCAAAACGGCCGTTTCACCTTTTTTTAAGCTGAAACTGATATCCTGAACAGCCTTTATGGCTCCGAAATTCTTACATAAATTCTTAACCGTAAGCATTTTACAAGCTCTTTCATCAAAACAACAATATGTTGTTAGTCTAACATTATTTTTTTAAATTTTAACAATTATTTTCAACTGTTATCAAAAAACTTTAATGACAAATCATTTTAAATGGAGTAATAATATCCCTGACAATGATTTTACGGAGTAAAATTTTGGATAATTTCAATAAAGAAGAGCTAAAAAATTTTATCATCGGCCTGGGTGTTATCGGCTTTTTCCTTGTCGGCATGATAATTTTCAAACTGCAGCATAATGTCTGGCAAGGTGCCGAGAATACCGATTATCAGATATATGCCACTTTTAACCGTACGGACGGACTTGTGGTCGGAGATAATGTCCGGATGTCCGGCATAGATATCGGCCGTGTTGTAAATTCCGTTCTGGACGATGATTTCCGCGCCACTTTGACTTTGCAGATAAAATCACATATCCTCATTCCCGATGACAGCAGTGCCGCTATTGTCAGTTCCGGCATTATGGGCAATAAATATATTGAAATAGAACCGGGCGGCTCGGAAGATTATATTGCCCCTGAAGAAGAGTTTGCATATACACAGGATGCCATGATACTGGAAGAACTGATTAACCGTGTTATATCTCTGGGCAAAGCAAACCGCAAAAAGACCTGTACCCCGACGGTAAAAGATACTGAACCGGTCACAAACACAAAAGATATGGAGTAAAAAATGAAGAAAAAACCCGTTGAAACTATTATGGGATTGGTTGTATTGATTGTAGCCCTGCTGTTTTTGGCTTTTGCTTATCGGGTATCCGATTTGCAGGTTGTCAAAGGCTACACGCTTAAGGCGGAATTTATGAAAGTCGGCGGTTTAAGCATCGGTTCCGATGTCCGCATTAACGGTATCAAAGTAGGAACGGTCACCGCTCAAAAACTGAATAACGATGATTATCTGGCCGATGTAACATTCAGTATTTCTTCAGATATAAAACTCCCGAAAGACAGTACAATATCCATTGTCAGTGACGGCTTAATCGGAGACAAATTTGTTAAAATAGAACCTGGAAAATCAACCGAATACCTGAAAGACGGCGATTCATTCACCAATACGAAAGATTTCAAGACCATAGAAGATATGGTCGGAGAAATTATTTTCATGGTCACAGATGATGGGAATCAAGATGAAAATAACTGACTTTTTTATTCTGAACACTTTTCTTTGCAGTATTCTTTCTGCCGCTTCAGCTGCCGAAATAGAGATGAACACGGCCCGCATGCAGGCCATGGATAAAATTACCGGACATGTTAATGTTATTAACGTTCCGGTCGGAGGTGCCGTCAATTTCGGCTCGCTTTCTATTGTTGTGCGCAGTTGTAAATCCCGTCCGGTAGAAGAAGCGCCGGAAAATTTTGCCTTTGTAGACGTCACGGATAAAAGCCTGAAAGGCGAAGAAATAAACATTTTTAAAGGCTGGATGTTATCATCTTCTCCGGCAACAAACGCGGTAGAACATCCCATTTATGACGTATGGCTGCTGCAATGTTTAAACACACAAATTGAAAATGAACGGCTTTTAAGCGCAGAACAATTGGCAGCCCGTGACAACCTGCCGATGGCACCGCGCCCGAGTTCCCTGAATACGGCTACTGCCGAATTGCAGGAAAATGCCTCAACCCAAGCTGCGGATGAAACTCCGGCCGAAAAAACAATGCGCGAAATGGAATATATTCCTCAGGATAGTCAGCCCGAAACACTGGTTAAACAGGAAGATGAGAACATTTCCGAATTTTCATTTGACGAAGACGATGATATAGGAGAAATTCAAAACGAACTCAGACAAATAAGAGATGAGCTTCAAAAAAATATTTAATAAAATAACGCAACAACGGCAATAATCAAAAAGGCATATAAAACAACGCCGCTGACAAAACGAAAACCCTGCCGGAAATCTTCGTGTGACGGTATGGCATTTTCAATAATAACCGTCAATAAAAACACATAAAATAAATATGTTGCACAGTTCAGTTTTATGACTTCAAACATACGCTGATCCAGAAAATAAGCTAAAATCAGCAAAGACAACGGCGCCATTGCCGACGGAAAGGCATTATAAAATTTGATATTGGAAAAACAAACCTGCCCCGTAACATAATGATCATCTTTTCTTTTGGGAATAAGCGAAAAACGAACCGGTTTTGCATTTAGAATCAAACCGACTATAAAATGGGCGCATTCATGTAAAGTCGTCCCCGGCAGATTGATAAAAACCGTCAGGAACATACTTTTGGAAGCAATCCGCTTAAGAGACATTACAGCCACGACAATCAAAATCAAAAAATACCGATTCGATGTCAGCTTGGCCAAAACTTCCGGCGAATTTAAATATACCCATAAACTTTCCACAAATTACCCTTATATCTTTTTTTCCAAAACAGACAATCCCGTAACATACGTGTTAAACATCAGCTGGCAGATTGTTTCCTTACTGACTTTAGTAAAAGAATCCAATATATCTTTTGTCAGAAAAGAACTTAACGCAAACAAGGACAACCATAAAATCTGCGCCGACAAAATCCGCTCCGGCCTTTCCATATTAGGCACAAGCTGACACAACAATTTATTGATTAAGCCGGTAATTTTGACCACTTTACGCAAATAAAAATAAGAAAAAGTCCGGTTATTATTCCGCAAATGAAAACTATGCAGCATAAACCACAGATTTTTGTTTTCCATCACAAAATCAACAAATTCCGCTAAAAAAGCATTCATATCGGTAAAGGCATCTCCGGTTTTTTCAACCTTTTCCAAACATGAGGCTAAAGCATCTAAAGTCATATAATTCTGAATAACCACAAAATTATCCATATTGGAAAACTGATTATATATAGCACCGACAGAACATCCGGACGCTTCCGACAATTTGCGGACGGTTAACGCTTCCGTGCCTTTTTCCTGAACAATCCGACGCCCCGTTTCCAATAATAAATTTTGTATATTGTCTTTTTCCATTTCAGTAATAAATTTTATCTGTATTTAACAAAATCTTTGCATTTATGGTGTTAGAATAATCCAAACCTTTAGAGTATTCAATTTTTTTTTACGGTTATCAAAGGGATAATTATGAAAAGCTTTCTTACATTTTTTCTTTTAGCATTTATGACAACCTCAACACAAGGTTTTTGCCAGACTGTAGAACTTTTTGACAATATGGCTGAAGATGATACGCCGGACGCCGTTCTTCCGGAAAATGAAACAGCCGCACCCGAAGAAAATGCGCCGACCGGTTATCTGGACAGTTATATTGATGACGTCGAAACCGAAAAAAAAGCCCAAAGTTCTGCCCGAGCCTTATTGGCAAAAAAACCGACCATTCTGAACCTGCGCCAAAACGAAATAAAATCTCTGAAAAAACTGAAAGAAAAAACCCAAGACGTTCAAACAGCTGCCGAAGCCATATCGGATAAAAAACAAACGGCTGAAGAAAGTCCGGAAATACGCCGGCAAAAAATAATCCGGAACTTAACGGCTGCCCCTCTGGGATTATATTGGGCCGCCAGTCTGGAAGAAACCAGAGAACTCGGCTTTGAATTACAGCCGGCTGAAAGAAAAGACTACCAAAATGTCTATCTGGTAACAAACCCTCAGCAAAAAAATAATACTTTCCAAAAAATCACGGCCATTTTCGGTATCCAGAACAAACTTTGGTGTATTTTCGCCGAAGGTAAGCCTTTGGACGATGATGCCCGTGCTGACAAGGTTTTGGCGCTTTACCGGCGTTATTATCAGGCTCTGGAAAAAAAATACGGCAACGCTGAAGAATTTTTTACACCTTACAGTTACGAAGAAGAATTGCAAGAAGGAAATACTTCACAAAAAATCCGCAAAGAAAACCCTGTGGGCGGCAATAACTTTTTAAAAGAACTTCAAGAAGGCAAAGCAACCTTATATGCCACTTTTTATAACGATAAAATCGGTGTTACCCTTGGTGTTTCAGTTAATGGAGACGGCAAAAGTTATATTTCCATCGACTATAAAGACTTTGCATTGAAAGATAGTGAACAACAGGCTGTTTTAACCAAAACCATAGAAGATTTGTAAAAAAACAGAAAAGATTAAGGACTAAAAATGAAAAAAGTAAGTTTTTGCGGAATTTCCGGCAGCGGCATGAGCGCCATAGCCCAAATTCTGAAATTATCCGGCTACGATGTACAAGGCTCCGACCGCAATTTTGATTTAAATCGGGACTTACAAAACCGTCAGGCTCTGGAAAGCATCGGCATAAAAATTTTTCCGCAAGACGGTTCGGCCGTCAGTGCCGATTTGGATTTTCTGTGCGCTTCTACGGCTGTCGAAGATACAATCCCCGATGTAAAAGCCGCCAAAGAAAAATCCGTTGAAATAAAAACAAGACCTGTCCTCTTAAGTGAAATCTTTCACGGTTATAAATATGGTATTGCTGTCGCCGGTACTTCCGGAAAAACAACAACGGCAGCCATGCTCGGCTATATTCTGGATAAAGCCGGTAAAAAACCTTGTCTGATTAACGGCGGCCTGCTGCGTGATTATGAAAACAATGCCGGTATTCCCAATATCATATACAATAAAGGCGACATTTGCGTTGTTGAAGCAGATGAAAGCAACGGCAGCATTGATTTATACAATCCTTACATTTCAATTATCAATAATATTTCGCACGACCATAAAAGCATTGAAGAACTGATAAATCTCTTTCAAAACTTAAGTAACCGGACAGAACAGGCCCTGATTATCAATTCAGATTATGAAACCTGCCGGCAGCTGAAGCATAAAGCAAACGTTCTGACCTTTTCCCTGAAAAATTCTTCAGCCGATTTTTATGCCGAAAATATTATACCTCTACCGGCAGGCACACAATATACTTTTAACGGCAGAACTTTTAACCTAAAACTTATCGGCCGTTTTAACGTAGCTAATGCACTGGCCGCCATTGCTGCCGCCGGCCTTCTGGGAGTCGACAAATTAACGGCAGCACAAATCCTGCAGAATTTCAGCGGTACCAAACGCCGCCTCGAGGTCATCGGCAAGAAAAACGATATTACCGTTATTGATGACTTTGCGCATAATCCGGATAAAATCAAGGCATCCGTCAGCGCGCTGCGTCAATATTCCGGCCGGTTGCTGCTTATGTTTCAACCGCACGGTTTCGGACCAATGCGCTCCATGGGAAAAGAAATTATCGAAAGCTTTGTAGAAAATATGAATCCCGAAGATATTCTGCTTATGCCGGAAATCTTTTTTGTCGGCGGCACGGTAACTAAAGATATATCATCTGCGGATTTAATTGATTATGCCCGCAAACTCGGCCGGAAAAATGCTTATTTCTGCACAGACAAAAACGCGGCGGCGGATTTTTTGGTTAAAGAAGCTAAAAAGGGCGACCGGATTGTTATTATGGGCGCCCGTGATAATTCTTTAACAGACTTGTGCCAACAAATTTTGAAAAGGCTGTAACCATGCAAAAACTGCAAAAAGGCGATAAAATCGCAATTATTGCCCCTTCGGGCCAAATCGGTAATCCCGAAAAAATACAACAAGGCCTGTCCTATCTGTGCTCGCTCGGACTGGAACCGGTATTTGCACCGCATTTATACTGTATCAGACGTTATATGGCCGGAACGGATAAGGAAAGAGCAGCCGATGTCAACTGGGCTTTTGCCCGAAATGATATCAAAGGCATCTTTTGCGTTCGTGCAGCTGCCGGTGCTGCCCGTATATTGCCATACCTTGATTATAAACTAATCAGACAAAACAAAAAAATCTTAGTCGGTTTTTGTGATAATGCGGCTCTGATGCTGGCCCTGAATAAAAAATCTGGTATTGTCAGCTGGAACGGTTTCCTGCCGACTTACGATTTCAGAAATAATTCCCTCGATTCGCTGGTACGGAACAGCCTCGAAAATCTGTTGACAGGGCTGCCGCAAAAAATCATATCTGGCAGTACACTGCATGCCGGAGAAGCGCAGGGAACATTCTTATGTACAAATCTGAGCGTTTTAATGAAGCTTGCCGGCACACCTTATTTTCCTGATTTACGCGGAAAAATCCTACTCATAGAAGATGTGCATGAAAAAATGCATAAAATTGATTTAATGTTGCAGCAATTAAAACAACAACCGCATTTCAACTCCCTGAAAGGTCTTATTTTCGGACACTTTACAGATTGCAGCGGTGATGAAGAAGACGGCGTGCTGGATGATTGTTTCGCCGACTTTTTGTACGGAACCCGTTTTCCTGTCGTCAAAGATTTTGAATTCGGGCATACATCAAGCCGTTACGTTCTTCCGCTCGGCGCAAAAGTACTCTTTTCTGCCGACAAAACCTGCTTAGAAATTCTGCGCTATTAAATTATAAATCTTGTCGGCATATTCCAGATTAAGCTTGTTTGCCAGCAGCCAAAAGACCTTTACGCCCTGCCATGATTTGCTTGCAAAAGCCAGAATAAAACCCGTTGTAAAAAGATTAGCCCCCAGAATAATCATACCGGAAAAAACAAAACCTTCCTGAATTAAATCTGTTTGCTGCAAATGAACCTGCGTCAGCACTACCAGCCAGTGATATGCCAGAAAATATCCCAAAATAGCATATAACAACCAATGTGACTGCGTCAGTTCCGCCAAAAAGGGCATTACCAACATATAGAAAAAAGCAAAAAGCGGGAAAAAATACGGTGATAAAGAAATCAGCCAGTTCCCGTATCCGCTGAGCTGCATCGAACCGCCGCTGCCATCCGGATTCAGACGGATACATCCGGCTTTGTGCAGTGTCAGAAAAGCAAAAAACATATGAGTCAGTTCATGCGAAATAATCTGCATGGACTGCCGTGTCGAAGAACCTGAAACTAAAATCGTAAAAATAAAAAACAAAACACCGGCACCGACCAGCAAAAAATTAAAAGTATAAAAATTAAAATAGTGATAAGATTCAATCAAAGCCGGTACGGAAAACAGCAGATAAATTGCTGCCGGCCAGCGTAATAAATTGATAATGCCATCTGTTATTTTATGCATATTTTCCTCAGATTTTAGATAAATATTAACTTCAACATCCTAAAATTATTTTAACTTTAACAAGAAAGGACACAAAATGCCAGATTTTAATACTTTTGATTTTATGATTACCGAGGACAATGAAGTTATGCTCCTGTTATATGCACGTAATACGGCGCCGGAAAAACCTTCGGTAAAACTAAACTATGATGCACATAATATCATATTGACCCGCAATCAGGAAGATATTCTGACATTAGAAAATGTCGAAGATAAAATTTTTGATAATTTACAAGAAGATAACTCCTTGCTCGTTTGCGAAATCGATCCTACCGACAATGAAGAAGAAAGCGAAATTGTTTATACTTATGAAGCGGTCATTATCGACTAAATAATATATACATACCTGAAAGTATATTTATTATCTTGAAATTTTACCAAATAAAACTTATGATATGCTTTGTTTAAGGAGTGAACAATGCGTAAGATTTTATTTTTTGTTTTATTAACCCTGTGTGGCACTCATAATGCCCATGCAGATACAATTATTGTCATGGACGATAACAATAACATCAAACAGCAGATATATACATTGCCGCACACAGCCGGCACACAAGCCGTACCAATGACACAAACGGTTGTACAGACACAGCCTGTTTATGTAAATTCGGCACCTTTGCCACCGCAACAGGTTATTGTGACGCGACCGGCACCGGTTGTTGTTGTCAGAGAAAATACACCGCGTAACTATTACTACGATTCGGTAGCAACTTCGGCTCTGGCCGGTTTCACGGGAGCCGTTATCGGCAACGCCGTTTTCGGCCATCATCGTCATAACCATCATCATCGCCGCTGGCATTAAAATATTATAAGGAAACAAATAAAGCCGCCGAGTCTGTAAAAAGACAAGGCGGATTTTGTTTCAGCAACGTCAGATTTAACTCCACGGAATATTATTAACACATCTGTCCGGATTTTTATCACAGTATTCCTGATTGTTATTATACTCATACAGATGTTTTCGTTCTTCGCTTATATCTCCGGCAACAAATCCTTTACATGCCGACAAAAACAGCAAAACAAAGCCCAGACAAAAAATTTTTTTCATCGACACCTCCTAAATAATAGCTTTTAAACTCAAAAGTCCCAAACAGATTATAACTATTTTTGCACTGACCGGCAATGCCTTTGATCCCTCATAAGCATCACTGCATTTCCATAAACCTCGGATCAGAACAATAAAATAACCGGCAAAACATGCAGCCATCAATAAATGCGGCACAAAAATCGACAAGTAACCAGACCGCGTCATCAAAACAGGGACGTTTCCCAAAATATATAATATTACGCTTCTGGAACATAAGCGGCCATGCGGGCAAATAGCCCGTAAAGCACCGCTGTGCGTCATATGCGTTGCAATCGTAAAAAACAACATTCCCAGCAACCCGAACAGCCAAAACGTTACTTTAAGCGAATACTCTCCGGCTCCGAGTTTTTTTAACACTGTCCACATCCGACTTTCCTCTAAAAATGTGTAATTAGTTTAATATACGGCTTAACACCCAGTTTAAGCTTGAAATCTGCAACATATTGGGCCAATTCACCCCAACTGTTCCACTTTTCAACATAAGCTTTAGCACATTCCGGAGACTTTGACAACTGTACATTGATGATATCCTCTAACATTCTCCGGCAGACTTTCGACATCTGTTCAAAATCAATATGCAATTTTTTATTTTCATCAAAATAAATTGCTTTATGAGCCAGTAAATAGTTATATTCAATCAAATCGGCCACACGATGCGCTTCACCGCTTGCCGGATAAGCCGTCATCAAATGACGCTTTATAACCCATGTGGCATAGATTTTTTTCAGTTGTTCGGCCGTAATAATACCGGCTTTAACATATTCCGGCATCATTGCTGCCGAAATCAGATTCGCTTTGTGTTCCTCAATAATATGCTGATATATACCCAAAGCCGTCTGATATTGACTGTCCGGCCCCAGAGAATGACCGTTTTCATGACCAATCGTAAACAAATGGTCTGCCTCTTCTTCATAATACGGATGCAACGAAACACTGACCAGACCTTCCAATATCTGCCGTGTTTTTTCCTTATCGCCGCTTTGTCTGACCTGACGATGATAAACATTGCGCCGGCCACCGCCGTGTTTCAGGGAAGGCTTGTCATTATTCGGCAAATTCTGCGCCAGTGTTATACCGCCGCGGCACATAGCATAATCGCCGCTCAGCATCGTTAAATCAACATCCACCATTGTTTGCTGTAAACCCGTATTCTGACCGATATTTTGCCGATACGTTTCTGCTTTAGGCATTAAAGCAGCCAGTTTCAGCATTTCGTCTTTAAATTTCAGCAGCAATTCCGTACCCTGTTTATTAACAATACCAACCCGCACACCCAGCATATCTTTAGGAACCGGATAAATTCCCGCTTGATTCAGCCGCTCAGTCAATACACTGTCGGCAAACAAAGTCGGCGTCAGCTTATCATCATAATTTTCGCGGCTGATTGTAAATTCCAAAGGTGTATTTTGCATTTTTGCCCAGTGTTTGTCTGCCAAAATATCCATTTCTTCATTATTTTGCAAAAAAGCCTGTGCCTGCCACCCCAGATAGTCTTTGAACAACTCATCTGTCGCAAAATGAGCGGCGCATTCAATTTCATTAGCAATTTCTGAAAACTCTTCAGCAAAATATTCTGTATAATCAACAGCTTTCAAAAAATTACCGTCATATCTGACCATTGTTCGGGCGCTTAAAATTTTTCTGACTTCATCTTCCTGTCCGGCATCCAGCATTGCTTTTATAATTTCAGCCAATTTTCCGGCATTCATATCCGCCGGATAAAAATTGCACCCCGGCAGCAAATGTATTCCCTCAAAAATTTCTACCGGTTCTTTATCCACGCCGTTATAACCGGCAACCCCGTTCAGAGAATTAAATAAATCAAGGGCCAGCCGCGCTTGCTCATTATCCGCAGCAACCGTTTCCAAAGCCTGTTTTTGTACGAGATTCAGCGGATTATCCATTTCCAGAGTCACGTCATTCATAATCCGCGCCGCATTTGCCAGATAATCTAAAGCTTTTTTATCTCCTTCGGATAAAGCGCGATACGCCGGATGCTGTTTATCAATCAATTCAATCTGTCTTGTCTGCTTATTTATTTTTTCAAGCAATTCTTCCGTTGAATATTTTAACTTAAAACCGTTAATCTCCATACTTCATCTCCACTGTTTTAAATCTGTAAAATTTTATATCCTCATCGGGTATATTTTCCGGTATTTGAGCTTTTTTTCTGACTTCATTGGATAAATCTTCCGGATTATCCGGACGGTCATCCGCAACCAGAACAGCTTTTTTATCCTGATGTTCGGCATATACACTGTCGTCCTGATCCAGATAACTCATCAGCATTGTATCTTTTTCCAGTTTGACCGGCTCAAAATCCGTCAACAAATATATTTTAAAATATTTTGCCCTGCCGGCACAGCCGCTGTCTACCAGATTTTTTACCGCATCAGAAATCAAAAAGGCAATTCCTTTATTTTCTTGCAGTTCGGCTTTTTCAAAAATTTCTACATAATTCTCGTCAAAAGCTTTCAAAACCAGACGTCCGCGGTCATACAACCGGTAATTTTCTTCGGAGTGTACGGGCATAACAGCCTCGCCGCCCTGTGCAAGCCGTAACAGGTTCAACTCAAAATAATTGCTCAAAACATGCCAATGATGATGTTTATAACGCTCCAGATTTCTTTTTTGTTTAGCCAGCCGCGGTTCATCTTTCATTGTTTCCAGCGGATACATTGTTTCATAATCTTTATCTAAAGCTTTGGCCAGCTGCGTATCAATAACATCAAAGACATTCATCTGATAAAAGTTCTTCTGGGCAAAATAAACGGCTTCTTCCGCCAAAAAATCACTGTTTTCCTCGGTCAGCCCTTTATCCAAATCGGCCAGAAAAACCACAAGCGCCAAACTTGTATTCAAATATGTTTCGATTTGTTTTTCACCGCTTAAACTCTGGGCATCGACGGCAATTTCTTCCACTTTCTGCACATTCATAACCTGCGTAAGCATTTTTTTATGAGCAGCCACATCAGCCTTATTTTCCTTGTCATACACCAGCAAAACGCGTTCCAGCTTATTATTATGACGGATTTCCTCATATAATTTTTCTACGACTTCTGCGCTGTATGTTGTTAATTGCCTGGGAACCACAACCATTTTAACATTTTGTTTTTTATAATTGTCACTATGGTTAAAATAGGTCGTAAGAGATGTTTTTATATTATTTTTGCCCTTATAAAATATTGCCGCTATTACAGGTCGAATCAATCTGTCTTCATCTTTTATGCGACCGTAATCTATAACTTTTTCATAATTAGAATAATCGTTATCCCGCAGCCGTACGACGTTAGCCCGAACAATCAGCCCTAAAACAAGTAAAATCAGTATTCTGTTCAGCCACACTCTGATCAGATATTTTGTCCGGTGCCGCATGCGTTCTGCTCCCTTAATATTCGCAAAAACAGTTTAAAATCTGTAACAAAAGAAACGGCATCACTTTCTGCTTCCTCGGCAGTATCCCATATAGGATGCCCGATACGAACCGCCTTGGCTCCGGCCGCCAGCGCACAGCGGCTGTCCATCGGACTGTCACCAATCATCCAAACCTTATCCGGCGTTATTTCATCAGCTAAACCGGCTGCCGCAAATTCAAGCTGTTCCGGAAACGGTTTGTCTTTGGCCGCTTCATGTCCGCAAACCGTACGTACAAATAAATTACTGTCATATAAAAGAGGCAGTTCAAAATCAAAAAGAAATCTGTCTTTATTGGAAACAACAATAATCTTTACCCCTTTGCTTTGCAGAAAATGCAAAACATCCGGTGCGGCATCCGCTGTTTTTAGAAACCGCGGCGCATATTTCAGATAAACCTGACGATATTTTTCATAAGCTTCTTCAGCCTTATTCCCGAAAATACGTGGAAAATTATCCCTGAAAGAAAGATTCCGATCACGTCTGTTTTTAACTTCTTCCCATGCCGGTAAACCGTATAAAGGCAAAATCTGATTGATGGAATAAACCAGTGCCTCCCGACTGCACACCAAAGTATTATCCCAATCAAATGCAGCAACCTGCAGTTTTTCTACAGAGAAACCTTTATATTGCACTTTGCCATATTCTCCAATGTCAAATCTATAATATTCTTTTCCAAAATTGTTAAAATTTTCTCATCCAGCTCGGCAACCAGCGACTTTTTTGCCGTGGCAATCCGATAATATTCATCACCGTTTTCACAGTCTGTCCAATAACGGATATCCCCGTTGCCAAAACGATTCGCCTGCAGGTTTGCTTCCATCTTGTCCAAAACCGAAACCAATTTTGCTTCCGGTGTCCGGCGGGCTTCATATTCGCTAAATAATTCAAAAATTTTCTTATTCAACGGCGGCGGCAGCATTTTTTGATAAAGTTCCATAGCTGCCCGCTCTTGTTTTTCTTTTTCCAGCCTGCGCTCTGGATGAGCCACCTGTGCCGAACGGGGACAATCTCCCGTTATTCCTTCGGCAATATCATGCACCAAAGCCAACTCCAACAACCGTTGATAATCATATTTTTTTTGCAGGTACGGATAAACAAGCATTATCAAAAACGCCAGTTTGAAAATATGTGCAGCATCATTTTCCGTACTGCCGTCAGTCATGAGCGTATCGCGCTTAACCAGACACACACGCTCAATGACCTGCATAAAATCCGTTATTTCAGCAACTGTATCCTGCATTATTCAGCATTCTTGCCAATGAATTTTTTTCCACCCATATAAGGCTGCAATTTTTCCGGTATGCGGACTGTTCCGTCAGCCTGCTGATGATTCTCAATAAACGGAACCAATGCCCGCGGCGTGGCAATACCCGTATTATTCAAAGTATGGCAATATCTGACTTTTCCTTCGGCATTGTCACGATAGCGCAAGTTCGTACGACGCGCCTGCCAATCCGTAATATTAGAGCAGGAATGCGTTTCCCGATAGCAATTTTGCGACGGCACCCATGCTTCCAAATCATATTGACGGTATTTCGGCGCACCCATATCTCCGGTACAAACTTCCAATACCTGATAAGGCAGTTCCAAATCCTGCAGAATTTCTTCTGAATTTTTCAACAATATCTGGTGCCACTTCTCGCTTTCAGCCAGATCATTTTTACAAATAACAAATTGTTCCGTCTTAAAAAACTGATGAACCCGTACCAGACCGCGCGTATCTTTTCCGGCCGCACCGGCTTCACGACGGAAACACGGAGAAAAACCGGCATACAAAACCGGCAGGTCTGCTTCTGTCAGCAGTTCATCGGCACGCAGCGAATTAAGAATCAGTTCTGCCGTTCCGGATAAATACAAATCATCGGCCGGCATATAATAAATTTCATCACGGGCAAACGGTAAATATCCCTGATTATACAAAGGTTTTTCCTTAGATATGGCCGGAACGGTCAAAAGCGTGAAACCGGCAGCCCGCAGTCTGTCCATAACCAGCATATGTATAGCCAGTTCCAATTGAGCCAAATCATTTTTGATAGCATACGTGCGGGAACCGGAAACTTTTGCAATCCGTTCCATTTCCCCCCAGTCATTCAGTTCCATCAGCTCAATATGATCCCGCGGCGTAAAATCAAAATGCGGAATTTCGCCCACACGCCGGCGGACAATATTGCAGCTGTCATCCGGCCCGTCCGGACTGTCTTCGCTCGGATAATTCGGCATTCTCAAAATCATATCATCAAACTGAACCTGCAGCGCCGCTAATTTTTCCTGCTCTGCTTTAAACTCTTCGCCAATAGCTTTACTTTTGGCAATAATTGCCGGACGTTCCTCATTAGAAGCAGATTTAATTGCATTGCTGAGCTTATTTTTTTCTTCAGCCAGAGCCTGTGATGATGTTTTCAGTTTATTCAATTTATAATAAGTTTCCAGAAGCTCATCGACCTTTTCAGCCGGAAAACCTTTACGGCCCAAACTTTTCTTTACCCAATCGGTATTGTCAGCAATAAATTTTATATCTAACATCTGTTACGTCCCAAATTAAAAAATTAAACCTTTGTAAGTATATTTTATTTCCCTGATAAAACAACACAAATTTTACGCTTATTGACTCTTTTAAGCGTATATTTTCCGAAAAAGAAGATTTTAGAAGTTTATTTAGGCTGTTCTATACTGAAAACGGCATAACGCAAAGCAAAAGAACAGCCGTTCTCCGAACAGAAACACCCCGTCTCGGCATTACCGCGGGAAAACGGCGCCGGCATAAATTTGTCGTTAGGTTTTGCCACATTCATCTGATAACGCATTCTACGCAGCCGGCCTTTTTCATTCATTGAATTATCCTTGTCAATTTCCTGCAGGGCCGAATCAGTACCGGTCATCTCATCCACATTCCCGACAGCCATGGCCACCAGACCTTTTACGTTATCGCCCCAGTCCATAACGGCCAAATCTATACAAGCCCGTCTGGACAGCCCCTGATACGACATTTTAAATGTCGGAGAAAATACCGTATTATCTTTATTACCGACCGGTTCTGACGGCTCAATGACGATTCTGCCGCCGAAAGGGTTTTTCAAATATTTTCCGTTTCCGTCGTTCTGCACCAGTGTTTCCGGTACCGCACCGGCTTCAATCAATTTATCAATATTCTGCGGCGGTTCATCCGGATATAACAGATAAACATTTCGTATATTATCAACAAGCTGTGAAATTTCCAGAGTTGTCCGGTTCAACATTTTCATATACTGTACATCATCAACCTGATTTTGAACAAAACGCGAAACCAGATAACCGCTGCCGCCGACAAAAAAAGCTACTACAAAAAAACAGATAAAAAAGTTTTTCGCCTTATGTGCCAATTCTCCTTGTTTGCGCTGTTTTTCTTTTTTTATAATTAACAACTCATTGGCATTAAGTTCTTTTTCTGCTTTACGCATCATGCCCCCATAATCCGACCATGGCAGTGTTTAAACTTTTTCCCGCTGCCGCATGGGCAGGGATCATTTCTGGATATGCCGGAAAACATTGACGGTTCCAGAGGTTTAAGCGGTTCATCTCCTTCATGAACAGCAGACATAGGGCGATTTTGTTCCTTATCCATAGCTTTTTGCATCTGTTCCTGAGAATCTGTCTGAATAACCGTATGACAAATCACAACGGAAACACGCTGTTTCAACACGTCAAGCATTCTCGAAAACATATTAAACGCTTCTTTTTTGTATTCATTAAGAGGATCTTTTTGTCCGTAAGCACGTAAAACAATGGTATGCCGCATCAAATCCAAAGTAGCAATATGATCTTTCCACAATTGATCCAGCACCTGCAGAAAAATACTCTTCTGCACCATTTTAACCGCATCGGCCGGCAAAGCTTTTTCCCGTTCGGTCATCCGGTTATCCACTTCATTTAAAATCCGCTCTTTCAAACCTTCGCTGTCGATTTCCGGCTCATTGCACCAATTGGTTATCGGCAGCACAAAACTTGTAGCCGCGGCCAAATCCTGTTTCAGGCTTTCTTTATCCCATTCTGCCGCACTCGTACCATACGGAACATGCGCATCAATAATTCCGCCCAGATATTCATCCCGCATTTCTTTGATTGTATCGGATAAATCTTCTGTTTCCATAATTTCACGGCGCTGTTCATAAATAATTTTGCGCTGTTCATTCATGACGTTATCATATTTAAGCAAATTTTTGCGGATATCGAAATTGCGTTCTTCCACTTTTTGCTGAGCCTTTTCCAAAGCCTTGCTAATCCAAGGATGAACAAGGGCTTCACCTTCAGGCAGTCCCAGACGCTGCAAAACGTTAGACATTTTTTCCGAACCGAAAATACGCATCAAATCATCCTGCATAGACAGGAAAAATTTAGATGTCCCCGGATCACCCTGACGGCCGGCACGCCCGCGCAGCTGATTGTCAATACGGCGGCTTTCATGACGTTCCGTTCCTAAAATATATAATCCGCCGGCAGCCAAAACTTTTTCTTTATCCGCCGCAACTTCTGCCTCTATTTTCTTTTTCAGTTCGGCAATCTGTTCCGGTGTTTCATCACCCTTAAGCATTTCCTTAAGTTTCATTTCAGGATTACCGCCAAGCTGAATATCGGTACCGCGTCCCGCCATATTTGTCGCTATTGTCACAGCACCGGAAACACCTGCCTGTGCCACGATAGATGCTTCACGCTCATGATATCGGGCATTCAAAACTTCAAATTTCAAATCAGGCGCTGCTTTGTGCAGCATATTGGCGACGATTTCCGATTTTTCAACAGATGTGGTACCAACCAGTACAGGCTGTCCGCGCCGGTGACAATCCAGAATTGTGTTAATAATAGCACGATATTTTTCGCCTTCCGTCCGATAAACTTCATCATGTAAATCTTCGCGTTTAACCGGTTTATTTGTAGGAATTTCGACACAAACCAGATTATAAATATCACAAAATTCCGTTTCTTCGGTCATTGCCGTACCGGTCATACCGGACAATTTCGGATACAAACGGAAATAATTTTGGAAAGTAATAGAAGCCAGCGTTTGATTTTCGGACTGGATATTCACGCCTTCTTTGGCTTCCAAAGCCTGATGCAGTCCGTCACTGAAACGGCGGCCTTCCATAATACGCCCCGTAAACTCATCAACAATAACAACCTTGCCGTCTTTGACAATATAATCCACATCTTTTTGGAACATCTCATGTGCGCGCAAAGCATTGTTTACATGCTGCACTAAGTTGACATTTCCGATATCATACAAAGAACCGTCTTTAATCAGTCCGGCTTCACGCAACAGTTTTTCAACATGTTCCATACCGCTTTCGGTCAGAGTTACGCTTTTTTGTTTTTCATCTTTTTCATAATCATCCGGCAGCAGCTGCGGCATCAAATTGGAAACACTTATATATGTCGCCGAGGAATCTTCAGCCTCGCCGGAAATAATCAAAGGTGTCCGCGCTTCATCAATCAAAATAGAATCAACTTCATCGACAATGGCAAAATTAAAATCTCTCTGTACCCGTTCATACAGGCTGAACTTCATATTATCGCGCAAATAATCAAAACCAAGCTCATTATTTGTCGCATAAACAATATCGGAATTATAGGCCATACGACGCTCGTTATCATTTTTGCCATGTACAATATAATCTACCGTCAGTCCCAGAAAACGATAAACTTTACCCATCCATTCCGCATCACGTTTAGCCAGATAATCATTAACCGTTACAACATGAACGCCTTTGCCTTCCAAAGCATTCAGGTACGCTGCCAGCGTTGCGACCAGAGTTTTACCTTCACCGGTCTTCATTTCGGCAATCATACCTTTGTGTAAAACAATACCGCCGATAAGCTGAACATCATAATGACGTTGTCCCATAACGCGTTTGGCGGCTTCCCGCACTGTTGCAAAAGCTTCCGGTAAAATATCATCAAGCGTTTCGCCGTTTTTCAATCTTTCGCGAAATTCATCTGTTTTTGCTTTAAGCTGCTCATCGCTCAGCTTAATAAATTCAGGCTCCAAGGCATTGATTTGATTAACAATTTTATACTGTCTTTTAACAAAGCGGTCATTCGCACTGCCAAAAATTTTACGGGCAATTTTTCCTAACATAGAAGTTCCTTATAATATATTGTTTCAAAATACATTTAGTTTGATTAAAGTATAAAGTCAAGAGTCTGCACAAAAGTTATAAACCATTGCCAAAAAATCCTTTGAATTTTATAAAGAAAGTATATATGATAACTTTGATTTGTTTATTTAGGAGGAATTTATGCAAAAAAAATACGTATTCGCAACAACGGCTGCCGTTGTTGTCCTGCTGGCCGGTGCTTTGACTTATAAAGTTTATGCCGAAAGAAACAATGGTGTAGCCGCAGTTGTCAACGGCGAACAAATTACCGTTGCCGAAATAAAAGAAGCTTATGACCAAACACCTCAGATTAAAGCTCAGGTTTCTTTTGATGAATTTTATAATCGGGCTTTAGATGTTATGATTAACAGCAAACTGGCACTGCAGGCTGCCAATGCTGCCAATGTTCAGGCCTCTCCGGAGTATCAGAAAGAATTGGTATCCATGCAGGATGATTTGGCCCGCAAAGTTTATATTGACCAGCAATTGGCTTTGAAAGTAACTGATGCCGAAGTTAAAAAGGTCTATGACGAATATGTTTCCGGTTTCAAAACCGAAAAAGAAATCAAGGCAAAACACATTTTGGTTGATACCGAAGAACTGGCTCAGGAAATCATTGACAAGTTGAAAAATAAATCGGCAAAATTTGATGATCTGGCTAAAAAATATTCTAAAGATCAGGCTGATTTAGGTTATTTTACGGCAGAAACAATGGTTCCGGAATTTTCTCAGGCTGCTTTTGCCATGAAAAAAGGCACTTTTTCACAAAAACCGGTAAAAACCGAATTCGGTTATCATGTTATTTTGGTTGAAGATGTCAGAGATTCCAAACCTCTTCCGTTTGACGCCGTCGCCGATCAGATTAAAAACAATCTTTCACAGCAGGCTGTCGGCCAGATTGTTGCCGATTTGCACCAAAATGCCCAGATTGAAAAATATGATTTAAACGGCAAAAAAATTAAAGAAGAAGAAAAATAATCTTTTTCTCATAAATTAAAAGAAACGCCCTTCCGCGGCGTTTCTTTTTTTATACTCCGGTATCCGGAAAAACATTAACTCATATTAACAGAATGCAGTGTTGCCATAAAATCTTCTTTTTGCGGAGAACAGATATAAGCACCGACCTTAACATCGTCTACATCATGTACCAGATAAAATTTTCGCAGCTGTACATAGTCCCGTCCGTCCAAAGAATAACTGGCAATATAGCAGCCTTTATATTTCTTCAGGCGATACCATACATGTTTAATTCCGGTCGGCAGAGGAATTGTCGCCAAATCCGAATAGCCGTCAACCGTCAGGGATGTTGCCAGCAGCGGCGCATCTTCTTTTTCATACATAATCGAACATTTAAACCAGTTATTGACATCTGTACGCAGCATAATACCGCATTGGTCAAACAATCCGGCGGAAGCAAATTCCCAGTCCAAATCACAGCAAAAATCACCCAAAACATAACAAAAGAAAAAATGTCCGTCATCTTTACGAAAATTATAACGGGCGCAACACCAAAAATCCGTTCGGTATTTAGCCAAAACATTCATCCCCTTGTCATCAAAACGGACATTGGCCGGTTCATTCATCCAATCAAACTGTTTCAGGCTTTCTAAGAGCATCAAAAACTCCTGACGGCATAATTTTCTATTTTTTCGGCAGCGGCTGCCAAATTTTCTGATTTAACCTTCGGCAAAATAATCTGCAGGCTGATAATTTCATCACCCTGACCTGTTTTAGCTTTAATACCCTGCCCTTTTAAGCGCAGTTTTTCACCGCTGGAAGAAAAAGGCGGCACGGTGACGGCAACTTTTCCGTTAATTGTCGGCACGGTTATTTTGGCGCCACTGATGGCTTCTTTAACCGAAATCGGTAAATTCAGCAAAATATCCAATCCGTCATTTTTAAAATACGGATGCTCGTCAACATTGACCGTAATCAGAACATCACCATTTTCGCCACCGTTCAATCCGACATTACCCAGACCTTTAAGACGCATCGTCTGACCGCTTTGCATACCTGCCGGAATTTTCACATTGATTGTTTTACCATTCAGATTGACTTGTTTTTCCACACCTTTGGCCGCATCTAAAAAATCTACCCGCATGTTGTAAGATATATCCTGACCACGGCGTGCAGCCGTCCGCTGACCAAAACCACCCTGCGAAGCATTGCCAAACTGCGAAAAGATATCATCACCGAAAATAGAAGAGAAGTCAAAACCACCCTGTGAACCGCCGAAACCGCCGGCCTTAAATCCGCTGAACGGATTTCCGGAATAGCCGCCGTAATTTTGATAGCCACCGCCAAAACCGGCCCCAAATCCCGTTGGTTTACCATCTGCATCTATTTCATTATTATCATATTTTTTGCGTTTCTCGGCATTACCGATAATATCATAAGCATTTGAAATTTCTTTAAATTTATCCGCAGCCGTTTTATCATCTTTATTCAAATCCGGATGATACTGCCGCGCCAGTTTACGATAAGCTGCTTTAATTTCTGATTCCGAAGCGGTTTTGCCGACACCTAAAACATCATATAAATTTCTGCTCATATTTTATTATTCTCCCTAAAGCTTTATATAGGGATAAAACTATTCCGCTGCAAGGTTAACACAGTCAAAAGTCGCTCTTCTTTTATGATTTTTATACATATAAATATCACGAAGGTATGCTTTTTTACCTTCTGTCGTTTCAAAGCAATACCGAGAAGCCAAAGTTGCCACGTCGTCTATACGTACATCCATATACTCATAAACAACGTAATCTTCACCCATTGCCTTAGTTGAAATATTCCGGTAAAAACGCTCGGCATCCGAAGAATAAACCGGCTCCGCGCTAATTTCTTCAACATTGGACTGACATGAAACACAAACCAGAGCCAACAGGCACAGCATCAAAACTTTTTTCATATTTCCTCTCTTTACAGCCGAATACAGACTGCTTTACAGAGGAAATTATATGCCAAAAATATTAAACAATTGTTAATTAGACATGATATTATAAATCTTCTCGCCGGCATCATTCAAAATAGTAATAATTTGCTGGTTTCTGCTATCCCGACGTTTATTATTGTTCAGTTTTTTAAAAACTTTATCCATTCTTTTGTTATAATCTTTATCTTCTTCCAGATATTCAAAATATTTTTCCAGCTTTTCATCACCCATTTTGAAATTAACAACTTCCCGTACAATCATTATATTTCGCGCAATTCTCTGGTCTTTATTTACCGGAAGCAGGGACCTGCTGTACTTAACAACCGGACTGTTTTTCATTTCTTCCGCTCTTTGCCTGTTCAATGTATTAGCCTGCATTTGCGCTGCTGCATCCAAACTGCCGCACACAACCAAAAACATTATCAGAAAACCAATCCTCATTTTTCCTCCCGTAAAAAAAGCTTGCTATCTTTTGATATAGCATATAGTATTCAAAAATCAAAAAAATTTTTTAGCGGGTACATGATGAAAAAAACTCTTTGGACTTTAATGGACGACCGCCGCGGCAGCGTGGGACAGGCTTTGGGTATTCTGAATATGCTGCCGGAAGATATTTCCGTTGTTGAAAAAAAACTTATTTATACCAAAACGGCCGGATTACCGAATTGGTTGCGCGGACGTACGCTTATCGGTTTGGATGCAGACAGCCGGAAAAAAATAGCGGCTCCCTGGCCGGATTATGTCCTCTCCATCAGCCGCCGCACAGCACCTGTTGCCCGTTATATAAAAAAGCAAAATCCGCAAACAAAACTCATCCAGCTCATGCACCCCGGAAAAACAGGTTTATCTGACTTTGATTTGGTTATTGTTCCCGAACATGATAAAAACAAAGGCTTCGCCCCGAATATCCATTATATAACGGGATGTCCTCATCGTATAACCGGAAGTTACCTGCAAGAAGCCCAAAACAAATGGCAAAAAAAATTTGCCGATTTACCAAAACCGTTAACAGCCCTGATTATCGGCGGTGCCATAAAAGGAAAACCTTTTTCAAATGAAAATGCGCTGGCACTCGGTAAAGCCGTCCGCAGCCTCAAGAAAAAAATCGGCGGTTCTCTGCTGATTACGACTTCCCGACGCACCGGCAAAGATGCAGAACGTCTTATTCTGGAACAACTGAAAGACATCCCGCAATTTTCTTATTTGTGGGGAGATACCTCTGAAAACCCTTACAGCGGTTTTTTAGCTTGCGCGGACAATCTTATTGTTACCGGTGATTCCGTTTCCATGTGCTGTGAAGCTACCGGTACGGGCAAACCCATTTATCTGTTTACCGGCAGCAAATGGCTTACCCCGAAACATCTGCGTTTTGTTCAGTCCCTGTGTGACACCGGTTGCGCTGTCTTATTGGATTCCCCTCAGGCGGACAGTTTTAAACCGCAAAAAAGCCTGAATGCTGCAGCCGAAGTTGCCGGACTTATCTGCCGGCTTTAGTTGTGGTCAAAATTGATACGCGGATCTACCAGAGAATAGGTTAAATCACTGATAAGTTTTAAAACCAGTCCCAACAGGCCAAAGATATATAATGTACCGAAAACAACCGGATAATCCCGCGTTGTAATAGCTTCATAACCTAAAAGCCCCAGACCGTTCAGTGAAAAAATAACTTCTATCAGCAAAGCTCCGGTAAACAGCATTTTTATCAGCATGGCCGGAAAACCGGCAATAATAATCAACATGGCATTACGGAAAACATGCCCGTAAAGAATACGCTGCTCCGGAACCCCTTTGGCTCTGGCCGTTAAAACATATTGTTTATTTATTTCATCCAAAAAAGAATTTTTTGTAAGCATCGTCAGACTGGCAAAGCCGCCGACAACCATTGTCAAAACCGGCAGCGCAATATGCCATAAATAATCCGTTATTTTTCCGAGCATCGGCAAAGTATCCCAATTTTCCGAAACAAGCCCCCGCAGCGGAAACCATTGCCAGTAAATTCCACCCGCAAAAAATACAATAAAAAATACAGCCAGCAAAAATACCGGCATGGCCGAACCGATAACCACGATAAAAGATGTTGCCGTATCAAATTTTGAACCGTCCGACTGGGCTTTTTTTATACCGAGCGGAATAGCTATCAGATAAATAATCAAAGTGGACCAAACCCCCAGCGATACAGAAACCGGCATCCGTTCTTTTATCAACTCTATAATCGTCTTATCCCGATAATAGCTTTTACCAAAGTCAAAACAAATATAATCTTTAATCATCTTGGCATACCGGTAATACCACGGTTTATCAAAACCGAACTGCTGCTCCAGCGCCTTAACCAAATCATCCGGAACACCTTGTGCGCCCGTATAAGCGGAATTATCGGATTTGTGTACCATTTCACCGCCCGAGGTCAGACGGGATTTTGCATCTGTATTCATCCCGCGGTACTGTGCTAAAACATAATCAACCGGACCGCCCGGCGCCAACTGAATAATGGCGAAATTTACGGTAATAATACCCCACAGGGTTAAAGGGATTAACAAAAGTCTTTTAAAAATATATGTCCGCATCAATTTTCCTTTACCCACCATAAATACGGCTGAAACCCAATTTTTTTATCCGCATCCGGTTGACCGAATTTATCCAGATAAGCAACTCTGTCATAAGAAGAATACCATTGAAAAATCATATAATTTTCACTTTTAAGCACTCTGTCCAAAGCTTTGACATAAGCCACATAATCTTCTTTTTTTTGTGCCGCGACCAAACCTTTTATTAAATCATCAACAACCGGATTTTTAATACCGATAAGATTATTGCTTCCTTTGATATCTGCCGATTCGCTTCCCCAATATTCACGTTGTTCGTTTCCGGGGAGCGCACTGACCGGATAGGAAATAATAGCCATATCAAAATCAAAATTATCCAGCCTGTTTTTAAAAATATTAACTTCGACATTGCGAAAAACAGCTTTAATACCTATTTTACGCAGATTTTCGATAAAAGGCAGCATAACCTTCGTAAAGCTGGAACCATTTGCCGTATTTCCTAAAATTTCTATTTCCAAAGGTGTTCCGTCTTCCAGATAAACCATTTTACCGTCAACAAAATCATAACCGGCTTGTTTCAGCAGGGAAACGGCTTTTTTAAGATTTTCCCGCGGATTATTGATATCTTCATAAAACGTCTGCCGGAAAGGCTCGGTAAAAATTTCAGGACGAAGTCTGTCTTTATAAGCTGATAAAATTTCTTTTTCCCGTCCCTGCGGCACACCGTCCGCTTCCATTTCCGTATTCGTAAAATATCCGGACAAGCGTTTGTACTGACCATAAAAAAGCTTGGCGTTAGCCCATTCAAAATTAAAAGCCAGATCAAGAGCCTGTCGCACCCGTCTGTCTGCAAATTTTTTCCGGCGCAAATTAAAAGCAAAATTCTGTAGCGTTGCCGGATTATGATGTTCCAGATTTTCTTTTTTAACTTTTCCCGATTTAACCAAATCATTATCATAACCGGTCATCCATATTTTAGCAATATACTCTTCCCTGACATCAATATCGCCGGAAAACAAAGCCTGCAAGGTTACCGTTGTATCCTGATAATAATCATACCGGATTGTTTCAAAATTAAAAAAACCGCGTCTGGCCGGCAGATTTTTCCCCCAATAATCCGAATTTTTCTTTAATTCGACATATTTGTTAACCTGAAAATCAGAAACTTTATACGGACCGCTGCCCAGAGGAACCTCTAACCGAGGTTTCGCAAAATCTTTGCCTTGCCAATCTTTTGCCGAAAAAATTACAAATTGGGACAGAATCAACGGCAACTCTTTGTTTTCAACCCCTTTCTTAAAATAAAAACGCACCTCCCGCTCATTTATTTTTTCGACACGGTCAACATCGGCATAATAAAGCCGGTATATCGGAGCTCCTTTTTCCGTAATTGCCTTAAAACTAAAGATAACATCATCCGCCAAAACCGCTGAACCGTCCGAAAACTTTGCCTCAGGATTCAAAATAAAACCGATATACGATTTATCCTCCGGAAAATCAAATTTCTCGGCCAAAAGCGGATAAACCGTAAAAGGATCGTCTATCGGAGAAAAACCCAACGTTTCAAAGCTTAAAGAATTAACAAAAGTTGCAGCCACCCCTTTAAATATATAAGGATTAAAGTTATCAAACGTTCCGTATGCCGGCATAACGATTTTACCGCCCTGAGGTGCGTCGGCATTTACATAATCAAAAGCACGAAAACCTTTTTTATATTTCGATTCGCCATATAACGCGATACAATCGGAAACAAGAGCCGTTGCCGGTTGATTAGAATACAACCAGAGAACAAGACAAATCAGACTAACGATAATTTTCTTCATCTGTCCATCCGCCAAACGGATACGCCAAATCTTCCTCTTTTTCGGTTTGGGAATTTACGGCTTTGTTACTTGTTTTTTCCTGCGAAAAAACAGAAGTTGTACTCAAATTCGGCTCCGTTCGCTTATCTTCCGGTATTTCTGCCGAAAAAGAATCATTACTGCTGCGCAGACTGTCCAGTGTATTCTGCACACTGCCGAAAGTCGGCGTTACTCTGTCTTCAAAAAATTTTCTGTCACTGTCTAAAGACGGTGCCGGTTGCTCGGTTGATTCAACAGAGAGCCTTTGTTCTGTAACAGAATCCCCAAAAACCGTTCCTAAAGACGGTTCGCTTTCCTTTTCAAAAACACTGTTGTCCGTTTTTCCGTTATTCAGAATATCTTCGTTATGTCCGTCATCCTGAAAACTGTTGTGCAAAGCCTTAAAGAAAGGATCCCTTTCGTGGTCGTCTTCTTCCTCAAAATTCTTCCGGCGGCCAAACGGATTCAAACGAGAAAACACGGAAGTTTTCGGCTGCGGAAACTCTTCTTCCTCGTCATTTTTATCCACATTTACAATAGTTTCACTGGCAGCCGGTTCTTCCATGGTCGCTATTTTAAGAACAGAAGAATAATCTCTTTCCGGCTTGGACTGAGGTATTCTGTCAGACGGACCGGCCGTCAAACCGCCCAATCCTTCGCTCAACGGTGCAATAATCGAATAAACCTTTCCAAATACGCCTGTTTCGATAATGCGTAAAAATATTCTGTCCCGGTCATGTTTTTCCAAAAGCTGAAGCAGATTCTGATAGCGCGAACAAAACTCCAGCATGGTACCGCGGAAAACCTTATCCCGATTAACTTTTTCCCTGACCCAGGCATCAAATGTACTCTGGCTTTTACTGGCATCCAGAATAGCTTTACCCAGAACCCATCTTTCGCCCCGCTTTACTCTTTGCCACAACTGTTCAATCTGGGCCGAAGATGCAATATTACAACGCTGGATAATCTCGCTTAAAGCTTCATTCATATCAGAAACAAACAAATCAAATTTATTGATAACAAAACCGTCTTTGATTTCATGTTCGGCATCCAACATAACCCGCACAACCAAATCCGTATAATCCTGATTCTTTTGCAACTGCGTCAGCAGTTCGCTTTGTTTGGCATTCATGCTGCGGTTGATTAAAAACTGATTGATTAAACCAAAAACCATCCAGATAACAAATACCGGCAGAAAAACAACCGCCAAAGCCAGCAGCATCTGCTCAAAACTCTGTTCCCACAAACGGCTGTCACCCAATTTGGAAAAAACAAACATACCGGCATAAATCAACCAGCTGGCAGATGAAAACACCGCAACAAAAAAACAAAAAACCATCATTGTCAAAACCCTTTTGAAACACGATAAAATATATTATAGCGGTATCTGTCCGAATAGCAAAGATTTTTATCAAAAAGTCAACAGTCATTCACAGAATAAAAAAAAGACTAAACATTTAAAAAAAATGTGCTACACTCCGAGCTGTTATGATAACCGTGAGGAAAGACAGTATGAGCGATAATGAAACAATCATTCTTGATTTTGAAAAAACAATTGTTGATATTGAAGGAAAAATTCAGCATTTAAAAATGATTGCCAAAGACGAAGATTTGGATATCACCAAAGAAATAAAACGTCTGGAAAAACATTTACAGACGCATATGGAAAATATTTATAAAAATTTATCTCCTTGGCAGAAAGCCCAAATTGCCCGTCATCCTAACCGGCCTCACTGTTTAGATTACATAAAAGCACTGATTTCCGATTTTACGCTTTTGTGCGGCGACCGTTGTTTTGGTGATGATCCTGCCGTCGTCGGCGGTATTGGCAAATTCGGCCAAATTCCCGTTGTCGTTATCGGACAGGAAAAAGGAAACGATTTGGATTCGCGTATCAAATATAATTTCGGCATGGCAAAACCGGAAGGCTATCGTAAAGCCCAGCGTCTTATGGATATGGCCGAAAAATTTAAGCTTCCCGTTTTGACATTTGTTGATACAGCCGGTGCTTATCCGGGAATAGATGCCGAAGCCCGCGGTCAGGCTCAGGCTATTGCTGCTTCTATTGAGAAATGCCTGAGAATAAAAACACCTGTTATTGCTACCGTTATCGGTGAAGGCGGTTCCGGCGGCGCGATAGCTATTGCCGTTGCCGACAAAGTAATAATGCTTGAACATTCGATTTATTCCGTTATTTCTCCGGAAGGCTGCGCTTCCATTTTATGGCGCTCGGCCGATAAAACAAAAGAAGCTACCGAAGCCTTACACCTGACAGCCCAAAATCTGAAAGAACTGGGCATCATTGATGAAATTGTCAAAGAACCCGTGGGCGGCGCACATCGGGATACAGCGCAAACCTTTGAAAATCTCCGTCTTTCTTTAGAAAAAAATCTCAAAGAACTATGCGCTCAAGACTATGAAAAATTAAAACAGCTGCGTACCGAAAAGTTTTTGAAAATCGGTGAACAATTCGTAAGCTTACCCAAATAGTCCGAAAAAATTTCTTGACTTCCGCAAAAACACAGAACTAAAATAGAACAAAATTTCAGGAGTGTGTTTATGCTGACAGAAAAACAATACAATCTTTTAATGTATATTCATAAGGTCAACCGTGAAACAGGCCAATGCCCTTCTTTTGATGAAATGAAAGATGCCATCGGTCTTAAATCAAAGTCAGGCATACACGCTTTAATCACTTCGCTGGAAGAAAGAAACTTTATTCGTAAACTGCCGCACAAAGCTCGAGCTTTGGAAGTCATCCGCCTGCCCCGCTTCAAACCACAGGCTGTTATTGATGAAGAAAAAAAGCGCGAACAGGCTCTTCGCAACAGTTCGGCCCAAATCCCGCTTTACGGTAAAATAGCAGCCGGTATTCCGATTGAAGCACTGGCTAACGAATGTGAAACAATTCCGGTCCCCTTTGATATGGTTTCCACAGGCAGTTATTATGCCCTGACTATTGAAGGAAATTCCATGACAGACGCCGGAATTATGGATGGAGATACAGCTATCATCCGCCGGCAAAACTATGCTGATAATGGCAAAATCGTCGTTGCCCTGATTGACAATAACGAGGCAACCCTGAAAGTTTTGAAAAAAGACAATGCCGTCATCCACTTACTGCCTTGTAATAATGACTACAAGGTACAGACATACTCGGCCGAACGCGTCAAAATACAAGGTGTTCTTTCCGGTATTATTCGTAAATATTAAAAAATTCCGGCATAAAAATTATAATCATAACCGGTTGATATTAACATATTTTTCTTGACAAAACAGTATTTTTCTTTAATTCTGTCAGGTAGTTTTATTATATATAAATTTTTGAGAACAAAAATGTTGAGTTCCAAACAAAACAGTTTCAATAAAGTTTTCAGGCTTTTTTATTTTATTATACCTGTTTCCATGGTGTTTTTTGGTATTTATTTCGCTTGTAACAGCCTGTATCTACGGAACAAAATGGCGAAAACATATAATGATGTAAACACAATAAACAACAATATCAAAAGTTTTTATTCCAATACTTATAAAGATTTCAACACCGAGGCTGTTGCCTTAAATAATTTACTGCCTTTTGATATAGATACGCAGAGGAACAACCAAATTTTTTCTGTTTTTAACCGATTCGGCGGACATCTTTTCTTTTATGAAGCCTTTTATACCCTTAAAGAAAAATTGCTTTATTTCAATCTATATAAAAATCCGGCAAAATATCGCGAAATTTATGACGGTACAAGCGCCTACATTATGCTTTTTACAGGATTATCCGCACGCGAATGCCGCCAGATGGCGCGACATGACTGGAAGTCTCTTATTCCTAATTATGTCGGTATAGAAGTCTCCTATCTGGATGCGAATAACAGATACAACGGTATTTTTAAATTAAAAACCCAATTGTTATCCGAACCGGATAATTATTTCTTTGAATCCAAAGATATGGGTATAATATCAGCCGTTCCCCTGACCAGAACCGAAGCCAAAACAGCCTGCTCCTGCCGGAAGGATAACTGTACTATAGCACTCAAATTTCACTAAATTCTTTTTGCCATTCTTCAAATTTTTGCGCAAAAGAAAATCGGGCATTTGCCGGACTCGTTGAGGGCAGAACGGCATAAGAATATTTTTTTAACAAATCCGGATGAAACTTTTTGAAAAATGAAAAAGATTTCTGCCCGTTAAATAAAAGCTTCTCTACTTTCTTGCAACGACAAAGCAAACTTTCAAAATCATTCGGTTGTGCTGATTTTATATCACTGTCCAAACTTCCTTCCCGCTCGCAGGCTTTCAGATTATCCCATAAACCAATCTTTAATTTTTGCAGCAGAAGCAGTTTTTCTTCATACGTTTGTACCGTTTGTCCCGCTAATTTAAAAATTATCGGCCAAAAAGCGTTATGTTTAAAAGCATAATATTCTCCGGCTTGCAGAGAGGCTTCTCCCGGCATTGTACCTATAACCAAAAATCTGGTATCCGGACCGACAACCGGAGCAAAACAAAATCTTTTTTTATTCATTTATCTCTCAATTGAAAATTTTTCTTGACCTAGAGTAAACTCTAAAGATTAAATTACTCTTTAAAAGGAGAAAAAGATGAGTAAAAAAATTTTAATTTTATCCGGTAGTCCGCGTTTACATGGAAATTCGGATACGCTTTGTGATGAATTCAGACGCGGAGCGGAAGACGCCGGACACACGGTCGAAAAAATTCGTTTAAGCGATAAAAAAATCAATTATTGCTTAGGATGCGGTATTTGCAATAATACAAAGAAATGTGTCCAAAAAGATGACATGGCAGAAATTCTCACAAAAATGCTTAATGCCGATGTTATTGTTTTAGCTTCGCCTGTTTATTTTTACGGAATGAACGGACAAATGAAAACCCTGATTGACCGAACCGTACCTCAATATACCGATATGACGGACAAAGACTTTTATTTTATTATCAGCGCAGCAGATTCATCAAAAGAAAATATGGCAAAAGTTATTGACGGCTTTCGGGGCTTTACGGCTGACTGTCTGGACAATGCCCACGAAAAAGGCATTATTTGCGGGCTGGGCGCATGGCAAAAAGGAGACATTGAGCGCAATCAAAAAGCTCTGAAACAAGCTTATGATTTTGGTAAAAATGCCTAAATTCCGTTTTTTCACCATGTTATAAATTGTTTTGCCGACGGCTGTATTATTATTTTATAAGAGCAACTATAAAAAAACACTTGCAAAAAAATAAATATGGTGTAAATATAGCAATCGGTCGACGGGGCATAGCTCAGCCTGGTAGAGCGCTTGGTTTGGGACCAAGATGTCGCGTGTTCGAATCTCGTTGCCCCGACCAATAAAAAATACCACCCTTCCGGTGGTATTTTTTATTGGTTTCAGGCGGCTGGTTCAAACACGCGAAAAAGCGTGTTCGACAAGGAGGCTGAGGCACACGGGAGTGTGCCGGTACCGTCAGGTACAGCCGACGCAGCGGCGCAGATTTTTTTACAAAAATCAAGACAATCTCGTTGCCCGACACTAATGTATCGGAAAAGATTGCTAATTCTAAATACCACCCTTCCGGTGGTATTTTTTATGCCACGGAAGCCCGGATTTAGATACATCTTTATATAAAGGCGAATTGGTATCGGCGTTCTTCTGTCATCCAACAAATCCTTGCAACTTAATATACTCTGCCTTTACAGATTTCTTCACTAAGTCCTGCAGACATACAACCATATATAAACCGGTTATCGCACTCTTTATAACTATGCTCTGTCAATGCATACCAAGTAATTCCGGCAACAACACCTGTAATTACTGAAAAACAAATAAAAAGCAGCACATACCCTATGTATTTACCAATTCTTTTTAATATATCTTTGAACAAGCTCATCGCAATCTTCCTTTGGATATTTTCCACCTAATAAACGTCCTATTTCGATGCCATATCCTCACTAAACGGAATACTGTAATCATCTGTATCCGGTGCATTTAGAGATGAATACCAAAAATCAGCAATGGTAATACAGTATGCTAATATAAAAGCATATACCAACTTTCGGTATGGTAGCAAGATATCAGATTGCCACACAAAAATCATCATTGCATATATTATACACCGGAAGAGTAATAATGAAAAAACACAGCCCTTATCTTCGGACTGTTTTTAATTTCCAGTTAAGAACGGTTTTTAATATCTATAACCACAATTTCTGATTTTGTACCGGTTTTAAATTTTATAGCCCAATCCGAAATTCCGGAAGTAACAATAAAATCGGTTAAATGACGACGCTCCCGTCCATAGGTCCGATCATTAACGCCCATCCATTCGCCGGCTTTACTGAGCGGCCACAGCTGCCCGCCGTGAGTATGTCCCGAAAGCACCAAATCCACCTCGGCTTCAGCCTGATTTTTATAGTCATTCGGCTGATGATCCAGTACCACTACAAATTTGCTTTTATCCAACGGTTTGACTAATGCGTCCATATTTTTCCGTTTACCGCCGCGATAAAATTCGGACTGATCTTTACGGCCGAGAATATAGTAGTTGTCATCAAGCAAAACAGCCTCATCCTGTAAAACGGTTACGCCGTTTTTTTGCAATTCCGCAACCAGTTCACTTCCGGAATATCCGCGTTTTTCTGGACTATAATACCCCTTATCATGATTGCCAAAGGCAAAGTAAACACCATAAGTTGTTTTAAGCGAACCCAGAGCCGCGCATGCTTTTTTCATATCTTCCAGTGATGTATCGTCATCAACAAAATCTCCGACAATAACCACCACGTCGGGATTAAGCTTTTGCATTTCGGCAACATGTTCGGCAAATCCGTCGCCGTCAAAAGTCGTACCTATATGTGAATCTGCAAAATGAATAATACGCAGAGGTTTATCTGTTTTATCCGTTTCAATCGTATAATAGGTTGTCCAGACATGATGATTCAAAAACCACCCCGTACCTAAAGCCAACACCGTCATGGCAACAGCGCAAATTCCGGCATAATAATGTTGAAACGGCTGCTGCCGGTATTCGATAAAACCGAATATTGCATCACAAACAAGCCATAAAACCATCAAATGCAAAACCACAATAACGGCATTCATCATATTCAGCCACAGGCAAAGCATGCCAAAAACCGCCAGCACCAAAACCAAACCGTATAAATATAACAGTTTTGTATTTTCCCCCGTCAGTTTCAACATAAAACCGAATTTAGCAACACGGCTTGTTAAATAAACTAAACCGGAAACGGTTGAAAAAATAACAAGAATCAAAAGAATAAACCATATACGCATATCAAAATCCTTTCATCTTTTTTAAGAATAATTCTTAGAGTATGCTCTAAGTCAAGCATTTTTTAATAAAACTTGTTGCCAAAAAAAGAATTTTATGTTATTTCATTAGATAATATTTAATTATTTATCTAATTTTTTTAATTTATGATTTTTGAACAAAAAAAACAGCGTCTGGAGGCTGTTAAGCAGGTGTTCCACCAAAACATTTCCGCAAAAGGCGGTTGGTTTGACAATGTCGGACAAGTGTTCTTTACCGTAAAAACGGACACTTCTATTTTGGACAAGGTTATTTATCACCGACCCCAAAGATACGCCCTTGACATTGAAGTTCTGTCACTGGACAAACACTACTTTGTCGGTTCCAAAAAACACGCCAAAGCTTTGTTCGATGCTTTCGGCGGACAATATTTGCCGTCAGACTTTTGCTTTGTCCCCCATAAACCCAGAGAATTGTGGATTTGGAGACATGAAGAAGCATCAACCTGCCTTGATTTTGAAGATGCAAAAATCGCCTTGTTTTAAGATTTGAAAAAAAGTCTGTTTCTTCTGAAACAGACTTTTTTTATTGTCAGCCGGATTTCATTTTCTATTTCTTAGGCAAAATCAGTCCCGAATTCCGAAAACTGAATATTTCATTGCGTGTTACAATCAAATGGTCATAAACTTCTATATCCATAGCTTCGGCAACCATAACGATTTCCTGTGTCAGAGATTTATCTGCCGCTGAAGGTTTACATTCTCCGGACGGATGATTATGTGCCAAAACAATAATCACGGCTTTGTTATCAAGTGCGGCTTTAATGATTTCCCGCGGATGAGCCATTGTTTTATTGACAGTACCCATATTCATCAGCTTATTGCCTTTATAATGCAAAGCGCCGTCAAAGAAAAACACCCTGAATTCTTCCACATCGTTATAAGCCATAAGCTGCCGGCAATAATCTTCAAACTGGTCCCAATAAGCAATAATCGGCTGGTCACTGTCTGCAAAACAGGCACTGGACGAACGTAAAGCACACGTTGCCACAACTTTCAGTAAAGTCAACGTATTAACACTTAACCCGCAGACATCCATAAGTTCATGAGCCGGCGCATGAATGACACCGCCGATATCACCATATTTGGCAATCAGTTTTTTAGCCAGCGGTTTAACATCACGTCGCGGAATTGACATTGTCAACAGCAATTCCAATACTTCATAATCCGGCATACTAACACCGTTATCTGCCAAAAACCTGCTTCTGAGACGTTCGCGGTGTCCCAAATATAAAAGCTTATCTTCTTTTATTTGTGTCATTTTATTCAAACTTATTTATAAGGCGGTTTATCCATACCTTTTGGTGAATAGGTAAAAATTTCATAACCGTCTTTTGTTACGCCGAGCGAATGTTCAAACTGTGCCGACCAGGCATGGTCACATGTAACGGCTGTCCAGCCGTTAGAAAGAATAACACCGTCTTTTTTACCCATGTTAATCATCGGTTCAATCGTAAAAATCATACCTTCTTCCATAATCGGTCCGGTACCTTTGACACCGCAATGCATCACATTAGGCGCATCATGAAAAACTTTTCCGACACCGTGACCGCAAAACATATCGACCACCGAATAACCGTATTTGTGTGCATATTCTTCAATCACGGCCCCGATATCACCAAAATGCGCTCCCGGTTTAACCACCTCAATTCCGCGCATCATACATTCATAAGTCACATCACACAACCGTTTTCCTTTAACTTTCGGCTTACCTGCAAAATACATCCGGCTTGTATCACCGAAGTAACCGTCAACAATTGCCGTCACATCAATATTCAGAATATCTCCGTCGGCTAATTTTCGTTCATAATCCGGAATACCGTGACAAATAACCTGATTGATTGATATACATGTTGCTTTAGGATACCCATGATAACCGATGCACGCCGAAACAGCACCGTGACTTTTCATAAATTCATTGCACAAATCATCAAGTTCCCCTGTGGAAACACCGACTTTTACATAATCAGTAATATAATCCAGACAGGCTGCAGCAACTTTTCCGGCCTTTCGCATACCGGCAAAATCTTCTTCACCGTAAATTTTAATTCCATTTTTATTCGTACGAGCCATAATAAAAAATCTCCCTTAACTCATTTGTCTCAAAATATAACATTCGTTTATAAAAGACAAGAGTTAAGAGAGATAATAACACCGTCCGAAAAGCTCAGCGCCCGTCGTTTTTATTTTTCAGACCGGTAGCAATATCTGTTCCGGACATCATCTGTTTTGCCAGTTTTTTCTTCTTTTTGCGGGAAAGTTTTTCTTTCATGACACGAAATTCCTTGCGGGACGGTACATAATAGTTTTCCTCATCATCCTGAGCTTTTTCCAGTTTTTTGGAAAAATAATTTTGAATTTCCCGTCCGGTCTCATTACTGTCACGAACCACCATCAAATCTTCAACTTTGGCAAAATCCTTGTCAACCAGCGTATATGTATATTGATTCGCACTGCCGGCATATCCGGCTAAAGCCTCGCTTTGTACGGCAATCCAGCGCTGCTCTTCCAACGGCTTTTGTTCCAGTTTTTTAGTACCGCCGGCCCAAACTTTGATTTGATCGGCATTATAGCAGACAGACGGCTCACCGCCGGCTTCCCGCACCACCTTTGCCGTATTAGCCAGCTGATGAACATCACCGTGAATAGGAATAAATACCAGTTTGCTGCTGTTTTTGCGGTTATTGACAATCATTTCGATAAACTTTTTTGTTTCCGAACGAACGGCATGACCGGTTCGCTGCATTAAAGCTGTTTCAAATTTACCGGTATTATTGCCGGAACGATTTTCGACAATTGTTGCACCCAAAGCTGCCAGACGATTATACATTGCCCGAACCTGTTTGCCGTTTATAGCTTCAATACACCGCTGACGGGCTAAAACAAGTGTCAGGGCATCAATTGTAAAATCAGGATGTCCGGTTTGACTTTTACCTTTGATTTTTCCATCTTTGTCCAACATAACTTTTTGCTGTTCGGACATTTTATAAAGGCCGGATTTCATTCCCTTTTTAGATTCGGCAAAAGCGCCGCTCGGAATAATATAACGTTCGCCGCGCGGATATTTATCCAGATAAGCCTTGGCATTGGCATGTTTCAAATCTTCGCTTTTATAAACAATATCGTCATAATCATGAATGCCATTGCGTTGTAAAGCCGTAAAAGCCAGTTTTGCCCAATAACCGTCAATAAAAACCGTACGGCCTGATTGTCTGGCTGTTTCCAAATCAATAGCCATATTCTGGATACTGCGTGAAATAACAGCGGAAATAACTTGTTTATCCTGATGTTTATTAACCTGTTCCAGAGTATTGGCAACGGCATTTTCAAAATCAACCAGATATTCGTCTGTTCCGTCACTGGATGTAGAATCCAGAAGGACGTGCGTAATTGTCTTGTCTTTCAAAAATCTCTCAAATGATGTTTCGTCAAACCCCGGTCCTACTTTGGATTCACCCAGACGATAATCTCCCGGATTAACAATACCGGCACAGACGCGGCCGCGCAAAGTCGTCAGAACATGGAATCCCATGGCACCGACGGTAGAATGCGAAACATTAAACGGTGTTACATGTATATTATCAGCAATATCTACCGTTTCTCCGGCTTTTAATACATTGACTTTCGGCTGATTTTCTTCAGAAACCCTTCCTTCTTTGAAAGCCGTTTTCAACAGCTCTTTGGTATACGGACTTGTATAAATTTCCGGCATTTTATAACCGGCACGGGCCAAATGCACCAAACCGCCGATATGGTCTTCATGGCAGTGAGAAATAAACAAGGCTTCCACTGGTTTTTCGGCCGGTTTATCTTTAAAACCGAGATATGGACGAACATCGGGAATAATTGAATCCTGATTTGTCCATTCCGGAGGAAACAATGCGCCTAAATCAATCATAACTCTTTTGACGCCTTCATTTTCTTCCGTATGTTCAATAAGCAGACTGTTTCCGCCTATTCTGGATTCATTATTACCACCCAGAAAATCAATTTTTGTACCTTCTTCCGCCTTAGCCATTTGCGTAACTCCGTTTTTGTTTCTGAAACTATGCCTTATCATACACTATTATTGACAAAATGCAAACAAAAAATATGACAAAAAACAAAAAAATGTGACACCCTTGAATAATTGCAAAACAAGCATATCTGAAAAAAACAGGAGAATGCCATGTTTCAAAGTAAATTTGCCAATTTTATCTATGCTTTTCTGAGTGTTGCCGCAACAGCCGGTTTGTGCGGCCATCTGAATAATTTTGGTCTGAACACTTTTTATACCCGTATTGACTTGCCGGTATTTACGCCTGCCGATGTTGTTTTTCCGGTTGTCTGGGGAATTTTATATGCTTTGCTGATTATATCGTTAACCCTTGTTCTCAATACAGCCCAAAAAAATAAAAGAAAAAAAGCCGTTCTGTTGTTTTGGCTGAATTTGCTTATGCAGATTATCTGGACCAGCGTCTTCTTTTACAGCGGATTATTTCTGGCCGGTTTCATAATGCTCATTATTCTGGATTTTTTTGCGGTTTTACTGTATGACGCTTTTCACGGCATAAAAAAACTTGCCGCTTATTTATTGCTGCCCTATCTGTTCTGGCTTTTGTTTGCCACCTATTTAAATTGGGGGATTGTCGACCTGAACGGTTACAGCTATATTTTTTAGTATATTTTTTGAAAAAACAATAAAGATTCTGCTAGACAACACTATAAGATTGCGCTAGTTTATGCCCGATAAAAAGAATTTAATTAAAATTTAGGGACGTACAATGACTAGTGTAAATCAAATCCGCAAAACTTTTTTGGAATATTTTGCCAAAAACGGCCATAAAGTTGTTCCGTCATCATCCCTCGTTCCGGATAATGACCCGACTTTAATGTTTACAAACTCCGGCATGGTTCAATTCAAAAATGTGCTGGCAGGCAATGAAACGCGCAGCTATACGCGAGCAACAACGGCACAAAAAAGCGTGCGGGCCGGCGGAAAACACAACGACTTGGACAGTGTCGGCTATGATGTGCGTCACCACACATTTTTTGAAATGCTCGGCAATTTTTCATTTGGCGACTATTTTAAAGAAGGTGCTATTCCTTTTGCCTGGGAGCTTTTAACAAAAGAATTCGGCCTGCCGAAAGAAAAATTGGCCGTGACGATTTATTATAATGACGAAGAAGCTCATGATTTATGGAAAAAAGTTTCCGGATTACCGGAAGACAGAATTATCCGCATTCACAGCAAAGATAATTTTTGGCAGATGGGTGATACCGGTCCTTGCGGTCCTTGTTCCGAAATTTTTTACGATCACGGACCGGAAGTCTGGGGCGGTCTGCCGGGAACACCGGAAGAAGACGGCGACCGTTATATTGAAATCTGGAATTTGGTTTTTGACCAGTTTGAAGATTTGGCTGACGGTTCCCGCATAAACCTAAAACGTCCGAGCATAGATACCGGCATGGGTTTGGAGCGTATTGCCGCAATTTTACAGGGTGTTCACTCCAATTTTGATACCGATATGTTCCAACATCTGGTTAAAGCCATTGCTGATATGGCCAACACTGATCCGGAAGGACCATTGAAAGCTTCGCACAATGTTATAGCAGACCACTTGCGTTCCATAAGCTTTTTGATTGCCGACGGTGTTTTACCGTCAAACGAAGGCCGCGGCTATGTTTTACGCCGCATTATGCGTCGGGCAATGCGTCATGCTTATATGCTGGGTGTCAAAGAACCGATGATTTATAAACTTCTGCCGACTTTACAAAAAGAAATGGGTGAAGCTTATCCGGAACTTTATACCCGCGAAAACCTCATTAAAGAAACAATCAAAATTGAGGAAGAACGATTCGGCCGCACTTTGGACAAAGGCTTAAAACTGCTTGATGAAGAAATTTCTCATTTAGGCCGCGGCGATAAATTAAGCGGCGAAACAGCTTTCAAACTGTACGATACTTATGGTTTCCCGCTGGATTTAACGCAGGATGCGCTTAAAAATAAAAATATAGAAGTCGATACGCAGGGCTTTGATGCCTGCATGGCCCGTCAAAAAGAAGAAGCCCGCAAAAACTGGGCCGGTTCCGGCGATACGGCCGTGGAAAAAATCTGGTACGGCGTGGAAGATAAAGTAAAACCGACAGAATTTTTAGGATACAACACCACAAAATCCAATGGTGAAATTGTTGCACTTGTCCAAAATAACCAAGAAGTAAACGAAGTTTCTGCCGGTATATTCGAACTTGTTGCCAACCAAACACCGTTTTACGGTGAATGCGGCGGTCAGGTCGGTGATACGGGCCGGATTGTTTCAAAGGATTTCTCGGCTAAAGTTATCGACACCAAACGTAAACTCGATAAAATTTTTGTTCACGTCTGCGAGCTGGAAAAAGGTATCGTAAAAACCGGCAGTTGTGCCGAATTTGAAGTTAATGAAGAAAACCGCAAACGCATTTGCGCCAACCACTCGGTAACCCACTTGGCACACAAAGCCCTTAAATTGATTTTAGGAGACCATGTTGCTCAAAAAGGTTCTGCGGTAGAAGCGGACAGAATGCGTTTTGATGTTTCACATCCAAAACAAATCACAGCCGAACAGCTGCGTCAGGTTGAAGATATCGTCAATGAACAGATTCGCCGTGATTTACCTGTTACAACCGTTATCATGAGTAAAGACGAAGCAGTCAAACTCGGTGCCATGGCTTTGTTTGATGAAAAGTACGGCGAAGATGTCCGTGTTGTAACAATGGGTGATGAAGAAAAGCCGTTTTCCCGTGAATTATGCGGCGGAACCCATGTCTGCTCAACCGGCAACATCGGCTATTTTCACATTGTCGGAGAATCTGCCGTAGCCGCCGGCGTTCGTCGTTTGGAATGCCTGACCGGCGTTGGTGCGGATAACTATGTCCGTGATACGGAAAACAAATTGCACAATATTGCCGCAACCCTGAAAACAAATATCAATGACCTGCAAAACCGTTTGAACAGCTTATTGGAAGAACGGAAAAAACAGGAACAGGAAATATTCAATCTGAAAAAGAGTCTGGCTGCCGGAAATGCTTCGGCAAAAGATGAAGTTGAAACGATTAACGGTACAAAATTCGTGGGCAAACTTGTTTCCGGTGCGCATCCGAAAGAACTTAAAGCTTTTGTTGACGACATCATCCAGAATATCGGTTCGGGTATTGTTGTTTTATGTTCGGATAAAGATGAAAAAGCCTCGGTTGTTGTAGGTGTCAGCAAAGATTTAACCGCACGCTACAATGCCGTTGACTTAGTTCGGGCTGCTTCGGCTGTTGTCGGCGGACAAGGCGGCGGCGGACGACCGGATATGGCACAGGCCGGCGGTTCGGATACATCAAAAATCAACAACGCTATCGACACTATCAAAAAAATGATAGCCTGACAAAAAATAAAGGTCGTGTTCTGATGTCAAAATTCAAGTTCCGTACCTTTTCACTCAATATTGAAGTGTATAGTATATTGTATATGCTATACACTTTGCTTGTTTTTAACGGCGTTTTTTTTGAAAAAATCGACAGCTTAAGCCAAAGTACTTTATTCACCATAGGTACATTTCTTGTTGTTTGGGCTTTATTAACGCTCTGCGGCTTGATTTTGTTCTGGAAATGGACTGTCAAACCATTATCCGTCCTGTTTTTATTAGTGAATAGCGGCGTATTTTACTTTGTAAAAAACTATAATATAGCCATTGACGAAGAAATGCTGCGTAACGTATTGCAGACAAACATTCACGAAACAGTAGAACTTCTCAATTTCAAGCTGTTTTTCTATATTTTATTATGGGGTGTGCTGCCGTCTGTTCTTATTTATTATACCGAATTCACAACCAAAAAATTCAGTTTCCGGTTAAAATTTTTTGCTGCCGGACTGGTACTGATTGCCGCTGTTATTATCCCCAACAGCAAAAATACAATCCAGTTTATCCGCAATCATAAACCGGTAAAATATACACTGATACCAATCAACTATATCGGTGCCGTTTCTTCAATGACCAAACACAATCTCCGTGCCAGCCACAAGTTTATCCCTGTTGGTACAGACTCTCATTTTACACAATACTGGCAGAATGAAAAACCGGCGCTTATTGTTTTTATTGTCGGCGAAACGGCACGAGCCGCCAATTTTTCTTTAAACGGATACAACCGTGACACCAATGCTCCCCTGATGCCTTATGTAAATGAAATCATAAACTTTACCGATATGACATCCTGCGGCACCTCCACCGCGGTTTCCGTACCCTGTATGTTTTCAAAAGAAAACCGCACCGAGTTTGATACCGGCAGTTTGGATTATACCGGAAACATTTTGGATATTTTCAATCAAAACGGCTGGCGGGTTATCTGGCTTGAAAATAACAGCGACTGTAAAGGCGTATGCACGCGTATAAAGACTATACAGCCTTGTTCGGGCGCTCCCGGAACCTGCTTTGATGATATTCTGTTAAAAGCCATGAAAACAGAATTAGCGGCTCCTTTGCAAAATACCATATTGGTTATGCATCAGGCCGGCAGCCACGGCCCGACATATTACAAACGCTATCCCGAGGATTTTGAACGATTCGCGCCTGTATGCAATACAGAGAAATTAAATCAATGCTCTTCAGATGAAATAAAAAATACCTACGACAACACCATTTTTTACACTTCACAAAACATTGCCGATATCATTTCGGCTCTGAAAGCGGATTATACGGCATACAACAGCTTTTTATTTTATGTTTCCGACCACGGTGAATCTCTGGGAGAATATAATATTTATCTGCATTCCGCACCTTATGTTATTGCACCGAAAGAACAAACACATATTCCTTTTTTCATTTGGGCAGCCGATTCGGCCTTTGAAGCATTTAAACTGGATAAACAATGTCTGAAGAACAATGCGGCACAAGCTTTTTCACATGACAACATCTTTCATACCTTACTTGGAATCGGTGGCATTTCCGCCGTAGAATACAAGCAACATCTTGATTTAATGTTAAATTGCCGATATTAAAAATTTTTTGACAAATTTCTCTTGATTTTGCCAAAAATATATGTTAAATATATATTCATAATCATATTATTAACTTAACTTAAATTATTTTTTTATGAGTAAGATCATTTGTCTCGAGAAGCTGAACAGCATGTTGGTTAACAAGAAGGCAGAAAAGACCTTTGCAGAATTCGATAAGAAGAATCCGGAATGTGTCGACCTGAGTACCTGCACCAAGATAGTCCTTGTAAAACTGGTTTTACGCGTGCCGGCATTCAAAAAACACGCCTCTGTACCATTCTATGCGTTCATCAAGCACAGCAGCACGCTGGCCGTTATCGTCGATATAGAAACCGGTTCGGCTCAAGTGTTTGACCCTTCTGTCATTGCCGCAGAAACGGAGGTAAAAGACAACTTCCGCATCAACGGCGTGACTTATGGCATCAAAGATACCATAAGCGGCTTCAAACGCTACCGGCCTTTGTCTTATGCGCCGAAAAAGCCAAGACGCAAACTAACACCTCTCAGTCAGGAGGTTGTCGAGGCTCAGAAAGAACTGGCGATGGAACAAGACTATCAGCCTTGGAATCGCTTTTCTCATCCCCTTTACGGGTTCTGATTTTACCTAACGTTTTTGACAGCACCCTCTTCCGAGGGTGCTTTTTTATTGTACAAAATTCTGATTTTATTGCCGAAAACAATCTCTTGTACTTTTGTCTTTATTATGCTATAATAAAACATATTATAAAATAATTAAACGAGATTGCCATGTCTGAACAATCATTTAAAAATTTTATGCGTTCCAAATGCACAACGATATCACTGGCTCTGATTATGGCAACAGCAGCAAACGCTTCGGCAAACATAACGGCTCAGCAAAAAGACAAAATCAAAAAAGAAACGAAAGACTTTATACAGGGCAAAATCAAAGAACTGGAAATTCCTCTCGATAGCAACAGAACTTTTTACTATGTCAGAGATAATAACAAAGTTGAATTATCAATCTTCACCGGTGAAGATGATTTAGCTTTCTATGATTCTAAAACAACAAAATCAGCGAAAAAGGAATATAAAAACGAACAAGAAGAAGCATTTAAAAATGCGCCGGCCAATGAATCAAAAGTTAAATCTCCTCAGGATTTTGTAAAAGAATATAATGAGAAAGGAAAAATTATATTAGGTTCATATTCTTCCGTAGAAAAAAATATTACAGAGATTTCTTTTTCCGGAACATCGCAAGAAATAGATGAAGCCTTTAAAGATTTGAAATTTATAAAAAACGGCGAAGAAATCAATACCGAAAGACTGGAAAAAGCCAAAAAAAATTATAAAAATCTTTATCTAAACCAAAGCATAAAAGAGATAGAAAGCATTGCTGTTCACGAAAATCAACATAAAGTAAACGATAAGAATAATATCTATGCTCCGGGGTTAAACACTGTAGAATATGGAAAACTAAACTGCTGGGATGAATGTTCTGCCAATCTGGCTCAACTTATTTTAGAAAACCATAAATATCAAACAGCTTTGTCTGCGGGCAAAACACAGGAAGAAACATTAAAAGAATTTAGCGAACAATTTTCTTTTTATAAAGATGCTGTTGCCAAAGGCCTTAATCCTGACAGTAAAGAAGCCAAAGAGCTGATGGTGCAGGGAACCATCAAAATGTGGAAAAAAGATTATCAGAAAGTTTATGAAGACCAAACAATAAATCAAATGCAAAACGGTTCAGCTAATACGGTCGGTTTAATCATCGGAAATGAAAAAGATTATAAACAAAGAGTAAATGAAATGTTTGATTCTTTTGATGAAAATACGAAATTACAAGAATTTGGCATAAAAATCGGTAAGCTTTCGCAATATTTACCCGCCGAAGATTTTGAACTTTCAGAAAAATGTATGGAAGAAGCCAATCAGATAACTCTGGAAAAAACCGGTTTCAGTCTGGAAGAAGGCAAACAAATCAGTCAGGAACTGCCGGGGTCTCAGAAAAAAGATCAAAAAACTCTTGCAAAACTCATGTCCGACCCTGAAAAATTATTGCATTTAAGCGGACGTATCTCTGCCGCCCTGAGTAAAACTGCTCAAAACGAAAATATCACACAAACAAAAACGCAGCAGCAAACAAATTCCGGCATTGTTAATATTGCCATGAAAAATTCTGCCGAACGCTGATATTTTTTTACATTCTTTATTTATTTGTAAATATTTTTGTTTTATAATGCCGGCATAATTTGAAGTTTTTTAAAGAGGCTCATTATGAACAAAATTGCTATTGTCGGCGTAAACAATAGTTTAGGCCGTGAAATTTTAACCCTTCTGGAAGAAAACGGCACACCTGCCGACACTATTTTTGCCGTAGATACAAACAGTCCGCTCGGAACACAGGTTTCTTATGGCGAAGATGTTGATATGGATGTATGGAATTTAGATGATTTTGATTTTTCTTCCGTCAAAACTGCTGTTTTTGCCACCAGCGAAGAAATTGCCAAACGTTATATTCCTCATGCCGTCAACAAAAAAGCTCTGGTAATTGACTGCTCCTCGGCTCACGCGGCAGATGCCAATGTTCCTCTCATAATTTCCGGTTTGAACGATACCCAGACTGCCGACGCTAAAAAAGGAATTATTGCCGTTCCTTCACCCCAGGTAACACAAATTATGCTGCCATTGCAAAAAATAACCGAAAATCATCAGATTAAAAGACTTGTTATCAATGCTTATATGTCAGCATCCGTTTACGGACGTGAAGCCATGGATGAATTGTTTGCCCAAACCCGTAAAATATTTATGAACGAGCCAATTGTCGATGACGAAAAAATTTTCCATAAACAACTGGCCTTTAATGTTTTGCCGCAGGTTGGCGAATTTATCGGCGATGAAACAAAGTATGAATGGGAAACAAATGTCGAAATCAAAAAGATTTTAGGCTCGGATGTTAAAGTCCATGCCAACTGCGCTGTCATTCCGGCCTTTATAGGTATCGGTGAATTTGTTAATGTCGAATGTGCCGATGATGTTGATATTGACCAGATTCGCAACCAGATGCGTGATACAAAAGGCGTTGTTGTCTTTGATAAGCATGTCGATTGCGGATATGTATCCATCAATGACGTTCAGGGAGAAAATGATGTTTATGTCAGCCGTCTGCGTCAGGATGTTTCGGTCGAAAACGGATTTAGTTTTTGGTGCGTTGCTGATGATTTGCGGGCCGGCGTGGCGCAAAATGTCTGCAATATATTAAAAAACTTGCTAAAAAAGTAGGATAAAAAATGATTAAATTATTCAAAACTGCGTTATTTTCCCTGTTTTTTGCAGGAATATGTCTGGTTTCGGCTCATGCTGCCGATAATGACATATCGTCAATAGACTTTAACCGTATAAACAAACAGCTTGAGAAAATTGACAACGCCCTCAAAAATGACAGTCTTACTTCCGATAAAATAGACGAATACATCAGCTATTTAAGTGAACAAGACGCAGATTTAGGCAGCAAACGCAAAAATTTGAATAAAGACATCCAATATATTCAAAAACAACTTGATGCTCTCGGTGAACCTCAGGAAGGCGCTGCAGAAGATAAAGTCATAACCAAACAGAGGACAGCCCTGTCTTCGGAGCTGACAGCAACGGACCGTGTCCTGAAAGAAGCGGATTTACTGACCGTAAAAATTGAAGATTTAAACGCGCAAATCCTCAATGCCCGAAGCAAAAAGGTTTACGGAGATCTTATCACCAAACAATCCGCCTTAATCAACCCTATGGTCTTTTTCAACAGCCTGAAACTTTATGCCATTTTCTTCTGGGACATCACAAAATCCCCTATTGACTGGTATCAAAGCGTCCCTAAAGAAAACCGCAGCTATACAATTCTCAGTATCGTTTCCATGGCTTTGATTTTAATAGCCGCTCTGGCTGTAGCCATTATTCTGCGTAAATATATTCTGAACCACTGGGGTTATAAAGAAGATATAGAACTGCCGCATTTCAGCCGGAAAGTTGTTGCCGCCGTCGCTGTAGCCATTGCCCGCGGGCTGATTCCCGATGCTTTTGTCGGGGCCTGCATGATTTGGATGGTCAGTACCAAAATTTTTGGTGACAGCTTGTTGGGACACCTTTTAATCATTACCGGATTCTCGTCTTTTCTGGCTATTATTGAAGCAACGATTTCCCGTGTGACCTTTGCACCGCATTATCAGCAATGGCGCCTGATAAATATTCCGAATGATAAAGCCTTGTTATTTACACGGGTAATCTTTTTGTTTGTTATTTGTAATGCCATAGCCACAATTCAGGTTATTGTTGCCCAAAAAACAAACTACCCTGTTGACACGGTTCATTTTTTGACAATGGTTTCCTGTGCAATCAAAGCATTCTTCCTGATTTGGATAATAAAAATTGCTGTTGACACTTATCGTGAAATGAATACTGTTTCCGTAGAACAAACATCAGAAAATGATGATGAAACAGACTCTCTGGACAGCGGCTTTAAAATTATGGTTGCCAGCAACTTGCTGCTTGCTACAACATTCGGCTTATCTTTAGTCGGATATCCGGAACTTTCCTCCTTTATTTTGCGCAACCTCATACTGTCAGCCATTATCTGCGGCGTATTTGAGCTTTTCCGTCGGGCATTTATTGATATATTAAAACGCCTGATTCTCGCAAGTCCATGGATGAAAACCATTCGCGTTACCAAACGCAATATCAGCAAAATAGAATTCTGGCTGACTTCGCTCATCAATCCGGTTTTAGTCTTAACCCTTATTTTTATTTTGCTCAACTTATGGGGGCTTCCGGGCGATTTTATGCTGCAAATGGGCAAAAAATTGCTGTTCGGTTTCAAAATCGGCGGTGTACAAATATCTTTAATTGCCATTGCTTTTGGTATTCTGGTATTTTTTATTTCTTTGACCATTGTCAAACTTATCAAAAAAAATCTTGCCAATAATGTTTTCAACAACATGGATATTGATGACGGCATAAAACACTCTCTGGTATCCGGTATCAGCTTTGTCGGCTTTATCATCTCGACACTGTTGGCAATTATTGCCGTCGGCGTTGATTTAACAAACCTTGCTTTCATCGCCGGTGCTTTATCCGTCGGTATCGGTTTCGGCTTGCAGGACGTTATCAAAAACCTTGTATCCGGTATCATCATCCTGTTTGAACGTCCGTTCAAAGTCGGCGACTGGGTCATAATGAACGGAACAGAAGGAAAAATCAAACAAATAAATATCCGCTCAACCGAAATGGAAAGCTTTAACCGCACCAGCGTTATTGTTCCAAATGCAACATTGCTGTCCAGTTCCATTGTTAACCTGACACATGGGGACAATATCTCGCGCCAAAGTGTTTCCGTTGGTGTTGCGTATGGTTCTGATGTAGAAAAAGTTCGCAAAATTTTATTAGAATGCGCACTAAATCATAAATATGTCATGAAAAATCCGGCACCTTACGTTCTTTTCAAAGACTTTTCCGACAGCAGTTTAAATTTCGAACTGCGCTGTTACACTAATGACATTTGGAAAGGCTGGGTTGTTCCGAGTGATTTACGTTTTACGATTAACAAACGTTTTATTGAAGAAGGTATTGAAATTCCGTTCCCGCAAATTGTTGTTCACTCCGGTGAGAAAGTTGCTCAGGAAAATCAATTCTACGCTCTCAAAAAAGGCGAACAATAATAAAGTTAGTGCTTGCAAAATAAAAAAAAGTGCTTTATGTATTATTGTATTTGCCGGTTTAGCTCAGCTGGTAGAGCAACGCATTCGTAATGCGTGGGTCGAGTGTTCGAGTCACTTAACCGGCACCATTTATTAAAGCCTTGTTTTTTTGCAAGGCTTTTTCTTTTTTATAATAATTATTTTATTTTTTTGTTTATT